>CANSYK010000001.1 GCA_947651225.1 uncultured bacterium
AGCGCAAAGTGGGGAGTGCAGATTGTGAGAATGAATTTTCAAACACGCTCTAGTAGTGCATTTTTTATGAGAGGTTAGGAAAAGAACAATGCAGATAGCAATTTGTGATGATGAGAAGGAAATATGCGTTTTTTTGGCAAAGTGTATAGGAAGGCTTTATCCTGAAGCTGAAATTGCAAAATATTCCTCTGGGGATGAATTGCTGTTAGCCCATATTTTACCGGATATTTTGTTTTTGGATATTCAGATGGACGGAACAAATGGAATGGAGATTGCAAAAAAGATTCGCAGGAAAAATAAAAAAATGGTGCTTGTTTTTGTGACGGCGATGGAAGAATATGTTTTTCAGGCGTTTGATGTAGGGGCGTTTCATTATCTGGTAAAACCTTTTTCAAAGGAGCAGTTTGACAGTATACTCTGCCGTGCAGTAGAACAATATCAGGAGCAAAATGTTGCCTCTGATTTGCAGGAGGAACCGTGTATTCTGATAAAGGCAAAAGGAGTCTGCACAAAAGTGAAAGCCGCCGACATTGTTTATGCGGAAATTATGAACCGGAAGATTACCATTCATACGGTGGAAGAGGATTTAGAGTATTATGGAAAAATTTCAGAGCTGGAACAACAGTTGGGAAAAGATTTTTACCGGACACACAGGGCATATCTTGTTCATTTCCGGTATGTGGTAAAATATGATGCTTCGGTGGTTTATCTGGAACGGGGAAGTGCAATGATGTCAAAGGGGAAGTTTTCTGATTTTGTAAAGCAGTATTTAAAATACAACCAGAGATGGTTATCAAAAGATGAAGAAAAATGAGAAATCTTTTCCGATGTTCTTTCTAAGGAACTGTAAATAAATGAAAGGAACAAGTTGCTTGCCTGTTTTTTCATTTAATTATTTACAGGTTCTAATATCCTTTTAAGACAGAAAAAGGGCATTTCATAACATTTTACTGGAATGGAAAAAAGAAGCTTCCGAAATAAATATTGGCAGGAACAGTTATGTTGTTCTTGCATTGCAGCAGAAAAACAATTAAAATGGGACTGGTACAGGGCTTTTGTCTGGTGCCGGTTGAAGGAGGAAAGACGTATGACAGTAGGAAGTATTAGTGGAAACGGCGTGCAGGCAGCACAGCCGGCCGCAAATCAGTCAAGCGATGCTTTAAGCAAGAGCCTGCAAAAGCAGATTGCAGAAAAGCAGTCACAGATGCAGGAACTTTCCGCAAATCAGGAATTGAGTGTGGAAGAAAAAATGAAGAAGCGCCAGGAACTTCAACAGCAGATTTTTGAGCTGCAGAACCAGCTTAGACAGCATGAGATTGAATTGCGCAAAGAGGCACAGGCGTCACAGGGCAATGAGATGGAAGAAATGCTGGGTGGCAAAAGAGAGACAAAGCAAGCTGCTTCCGAAGATGGAAAACAGGCTCCTGCTGTGTCCCAGGAGGGAATGGCAGCGATGATTTCTGCAGATTCAGCAGTTTCCCAGGCAAAGGTACAGGGAAGTGTTGGAAAGAAGATGAAGGGAGAGGCAAGAAACCTTCGTACAGAAGCAAAGTTAGATGGCGGCCGTGGTGGAAATACGGAAGGTAAATTGGCTGCCGCAGCTACATTAGAACAAAAAGCTTCTCAGGTAGAAGCTTCTCAGGTGAAGGGATTAAATGAAGCTTCCCAAAAGATTTCCGATGCCACAAAGACTGACAGTAAAAAGACAGAGGAAGCTGCTTCTAAAGAAACAGGAGATATCCGTGTACAATATGGAGATACTGTCGTGATGGAGATTTCTGGTGAAGCAATTGCGGCATTGGCAGAAAGTAAAAAGGAAGAAGAGGCAGAGTAAGATTCTGCCAGAAATAGTTAATTTGTAGATAATTATTGCAAAATAAGGCAGGTTTATGATGAATTCGGTAAAAAACATTATTTTGGATGTAGATGGCACTCTCTGGAATACAACCGAGGTGGTTGCCATAGCATGGAGCAGGGCGATACAGGCAAATGGCAATTCAAAGGTAACAGTGGATGGGGCAAGGCTCCGTACCCTGTTTGGAAAGCCGATGGATGTTATTGGCAAGGAACTTTTTATTGATGTTTCCGGCAAGGAGCGGGAAGAGTTACTTGAATCCTGCTGCCAATATGAACAAAAGGCTCTGCATGAAGAGAAAGGGGAGCTTTTGTATCCGCATGTTTCAGAAACGATACAGCAACTGGCGCTTAAGCAGCAAAGAAAATTATTTATTGTAAGCAACTGCCAAAGCGGCTATATTGAGCTTTTTTTACAGAAAAATAATCTGGCATCCTATATTACAGATTTTGAATGTTTTGGAAATACCGGTTTGGACAAGGGAAAAAATATTGCTCTTTTAATGGAGCGCAATAAAATTTCTGCCCCAGAATGTGTTTATGTTGGAGATACGGCCGGAGACTGTGAAGCTGCCAAAGAAGCAGGTGTGCCTTTTATCTTTGCTGCGTATGGCTTTGGAAACGCAACAGGAACAGAGCAGATTCAGGATTTTGCAGAATTATTAACAAAATAGCTTGCCTTTCCTGGCAAAAAATGTTACCCTCAATGAAATGGGACATATGTATTTTCGATAGAAAATGATACGTATGTTTCCGTTGATTGAGGGTATTTTTTATGCGATAGGAAATTGCGGCAAACGCAATTAGCAAAACAGAAATGAGGTGGATTATGAGAAAAACAAAAATTATCTGTACACTGGGGCCATCTACGGAGGATGACAGTATACTGGAAGCTATGGTTCAGGAAGGAATGAACGTTGCGAGGCTGAATTTTTCCCACGGGACGCATGAGGGACATGCGAAAAATATAAAAAGGGTGCGGGATTTGTCAGAAAAACACGATATTCCGATAGCGGTTCTGCTAGATACGAAAGGGCCGGAAATCCGTACGGGAGAGTTAAAGGAGGATAAGATTTTTCTGGAAAGTGGACAGACTTTTACGCTGTATGCAGAACAAAAGAAAGGGGACACCGAAGGCGTTTCCATTTCGTTCCCGGATTTGTATCAGGATGTGCATGAAGGAGCAGAGATTTTGCTGGATGATGGGCTTATTTCCCTGAAAGTTACAAAAATCAAGGGAAAAGATATTGTCTGTCAGGCTGGAAATGATGGCTGGCTTTCGGAACATAAGGGAATTAATGTGCCAAATATCCATTTGAATATGCCGTATATGAGTGAACGGGACAAGAAAGATATCCTTTTTGGAATTGAACAGAAGGTTGATTTTATTGCGGCTTCTTTTGTCAGGACAAGTGAGGATATCAGCGAGCTGCGCCAGTTTTTAAATGAAAATGGCGGCCAGTTTATCCGTATTATGTCTAAGATTGAAAATAAAGAAGGAATCCAGAATATTGACGCTATTATCAAGTTGTCAGACGCCATTATGGTAGCACGTGGCGATATGGGTGTGGAGCTTCCGCCAGAGGAGCTTCCGGCAATCCAGAAAATGATTATCCGCAAGGTCTATGAAGCTGGAAAACAGGTGGTGACAGCGACGCAAATGCTTGATTCTATGATGAAAAACCCAAGGCCAACAAGGGCAGAGGTTTCTGATGTGGCAAATGCAATCTATGATGGAACCAGTGCCATTATGCTTTCCGGGGAAACGGCGGCTGGCAAATATCCATTAGAGTCATTGCGTATGATGGTACGGATTACGCAGGAAGCAGAAGCGGCAATTGATTATAAATATCTTTTTGAACATCATATGAATAAAACGGAAGGGGATGTTACAGCGGCAATCTGCCATGCGACCTGTACGACATCTTACGATTTAAAAGCAAAAGCAATTGTTGTGGTAACAAAGTCAGGTTTTTCAGCAAGAATGATATCAAGATACCGCCCGGACTGCATGGTTATCAGTGGAACAACGGAGGAAAGAGTATACCATCAGTTAAGTATGTCATGGGGTGTGATTCCGATTCTGGTAGAAGAGAAAAAGGATATTTTTGAATTATTTACCCATGCAATTGATGTGGCAAAAGAAAAAGGACTGATTGAAAAAGGGGATCTTGTGGTGTTGACTTCTGGTGTTCCGCTTGGAAGGTCTGGCACGACAAATATGTTAAAAGTTGAAATGGTAGATGAAAACAAATAAGTATGACAGAGTTAGAAAAATATTATAACAAATTTAATGAAGAGAAACGCCTGACAAGAAGGCATGGAAGAGTAGAATTTATTACTTCTATGCACTATATCCATAAGTATCTTGCTAAAATGGAGCATGCTAAAATAATAGATATCGGTGCAGGGACAGGCCGCTATAGCATTGCGCTTGCTAAAGAAGGCTATGATGTGACGGCAGTGGAGCTTGTAAAATACAATTTGGGGATTTTAAAAGCAAAGGGGAGCAATGTAAAGGCATTTCAGGGAAATGCCTTAAAGCTCTCCCGTTTTGAAGCAAATACCTTTGATATAACATTGCTTTTTGGGCCGATGTATCATTTATATTCGTTTGAGGATAAAGTAAAAGCGATGAAAGAGGCGGTACGTGTTACGAAAAAGGGTGGCATCCTTTTCGTGGCATACTGTATGAATGAGTTCTGTGTGATTACCCATGCCTTTAAAGAAAACTTTGCAAAGGAATGCCTGGAAAAGGGGAAACTGGCAGAAAATTTCCACAGCATATCAAGCGAAGAGGATTTGTATGACTATGTGCGTACCGAAGATATTGATAAGGTCAATCAGGCAGCAGGCGGTATCGAACGGATTCAGATTATTGCGGCTGATGGGGCGGCAAATTATATGCGTCCGGTTTTAAACGCAATGGATGAGGAAACCTATGAACTTTTTATCCGGTATCATCTGGCAACCTGTGAGCGGCGGGATTTGCTTGGTGCCAGTGCACATACAGTTGATATTCTGCGCAAAAATTGATGGAATGAGGAAAGCTATGGCAAAAATAATTACGCTGTCAGATATTGGAAAGAAATTGAATGTAAGTACGGTCACTGTATCGAAAGCGCTGTCTGGAAAAAAGGGAGTCAGTGAAAGTTTAAGGGCCGAAATCATCGAGGCAGCAGAGGAAATGGGGTATGTCAGAAAGAAAGATACGCCAGAGTTTAAAAGACGAAAGAGTTATAATATCGGTGTGCTTACGGCAGAACGCTATTTAAAGGAGAAGCAGTCTTTTTACTGGCAGCTCTATCAGGATATTTCCCAAATTGGATTAAAAAAGAACTGTTTTACCATGTTAGAAGTAGTGACAGCCCAGGAAGAAAAAGAGGCAGAACAACCGGAAAAATAAATTACCTGAAAAAATTTGTGCTTCCAAAAGAGATGCCAACGGCTTTTTTTTGCAACTGTGACCTGACAGCAGGCCTTTTAATGGAAAGGCTTAGAGAGGTAGGCTGCCGGGTGCCGGAGGATATATTTGTTGTGGGGTTTGATAATTATGCCAATGACCAGGTTGCAAAAGTCGGCATTACGACTTATGAGATTGATACAAAGGAAATGTACAGAAAATTTTTAAAAATAATTTGACAAGCACTTTGGAAAGTGCTATGATACACAAGTGTCTTGTCTGGATATTGGAAGACAGGGCATTGGTGCCGCTTAACGGGGCAAATTGAAGTCTGTGGTTTGCTTTTACAGGCGAAAAGACAGACGCCGTAGTTAGCGAGTAATGATAAGGAGGAAAAGAGACTATGTACGCAATTATTGCAACAGGCGGAAAGCAGTACAAAGTAGCCGAAGGTGATGTTATTCGAGTAGAAAAACTTGGTGCAGAAGCTGGCGAGACTGTTACATTTGACCAGGTGGTTGCTATCAGTGATGGAACGATGAAAGCTGGGGCTGATGTAGCAAATGCTACCGTTACCGCTTCTGTCGTAAAAGAAGGCCGTGCAAAGAAAGTTATCGTTTACAGATACAAGAGAAAATCAGGTTATCATAAGAAAAACGGCCATAGACAGAGTTTTACTCAGGTTAAGATTGAAAAGATTAATGCATAATAAGTAAAAGGTGACACAGTATGATACGGATAACAGTTTATCAGAATGATGCAGGGCAGTATTGTGGTTTCCGGATGGAAGGCCATGCAGAGTTTGCCGCATATGGCAAAGATATTGTCTGTGCGGGCGTATCGGTACTGGTTATCAATACGATTAATTCCATTGAGGCATTGACAGACGAGATTTTTGAAAATGCAATACAGCAGGAAAAAGACGTGGTTTCTTTTGAGATTGTGTCAGATACGGTCAATGAAAAAGCAGAGCTCTTGCTACAGTCATTGGTCCTGGGGCTTAACTCCCTTGCTGATGAATATGGAAAGAAGTATATTCGGTTGAAATTTAAAAAGAAAGCAGGAGGTATAAAGCGATGTTAAAAATGAACCTTCAGTTATTTGCCCATAAAAAAGGAATGGGTTCTACAAAGAACGGCAGGGATTCCGAGTCAAAGAGATTAGGCGCTAAAAGGGCAGATGGACAGTTCGTTCTCGCAGGTACAATACTTTACAGACAGCGTGGAACAAAAATCCATCCTGGCGTAAATGTTGGACGTGGCGGCGATGACACTTTATTTGCATTGGTAGATGGTGTTGTCCGTTTTGAGAGAAAAGGAAGAGATAAAAAGCAGGCTTCTGTATATCCGGTAGAGGCAAAGGAAGCGTAATTTGAAGCGTGTTTAAATACGAAAAGAGGCTGTTTTATGGCAGCCTCTTTTCTTTGAAAGAAGGTGAAACAATGTTTTCAGACAAAGTGGAAATCATAATCCGTTCTGGAAATGGCGGGGATGGCCATGTAAGTTTCCGGCGGGAGCTTTATGTTGCAGCAGGAGGTCCTGATGGTGGGGATGGCGGAAAAGGCGGCGACCTCATTTTTGAAGTGGACCGTGGATTAAATACATTAAATGATTTTCGCCATAACCGAAAATACAGTGCGGGAAACGGCATGCCAGGCGGCAGAAGACGCTGCCATGGTGCAAATGGTGCAGATTTAGTTGTCAAGGTGCCCGAGGGAACAGTAGTCCGTGAAAAGGAAAGCGGCAAAGTGATTGTTGACATGTCCCATGGCTGCATCCGGGAAATCGTTTTAAAGGGTGGACGCGGCGGCAAAGGAAATATGAACTATGCAACGCCAACCATGCAGGTGCCAAAATATGCACAGCCTGGAAAACCGGGAAAAGAGCTGTCTGTTATATTAGAGCTTAAGACCATTGCAGATGTAGGGCTTTTGGGCTTTCCCAATGTAGGAAAATCCACCTTCTTATCCAGAGTCAGCAATGCGAGACCCAAAATTGCCAATTATCATTTTACGACTTTACAGCCAATGCTTGGAGTTGTGGACTTAGATGGGGCAGATGGATTTGTCATTGCCGATATTCCAGGATTAATTGAGGGGGCGTCTTCTGGTGTTGGCCTTGGACATGAGTTTTTGCGCCATATTGAGCGGACAAAACTGTTTATTCATATGGTAGACTCTGCATCAACAGAGGGGCGTGACCCATTAAATGATATTCTTGTCATTAATGAGGAACTAAAAAACTACAATGAGGATCTTTTAAGCAGACCGCAGGTGATTGCCGCAAATAAGACGGATGTTTTTTATGGGACAGAGGAAGAAACAGTGATTACACTGCTGAAAGAAGAGTTTGAGCCAAAGGGAATTCCGGTCTTTCCAATTTCGGCTGTCAGCGGCAAAGGGGTGAAAGAGCTTTTATATTATGTCAGAAAGCGTCTGGATGAAATTCCGAAAGAGCCTACAGTATTTGAAAGAGAATATGATATTGAACAGGAGTTAGCTGTGCAGGAAGAGCCGTTTACGGTTACTTTTGACGAAAAAGATAAGATGTATGTAGTGGAAGGGCCGAGAATTGAAAAAATGTTAGGTTACACCAACCTTGATTCAGAAAAAGGCTTTCAGTTTTTCCAGAAGTTTATGCATACCAATGGAATTATTGATGCGTTAGAAACACTTGGGATTGAGGAAGGTGACACTGTTAAAATGTACGAGCTCCAGTTTGATTATTATAAGTAGTTACCATTGACAGATAAGATGATAAGGGATATTGTATAACACTCTATGCGATATTTCCAGATTTGAGGAATTATGGAAGAATTAATCATAGAATTTATCATATGTGTGGCAGCGGCAGCAGTTCTTATGGTTGTCCATGAACTTTCTAAGGCAATGGTATATATGGGAATCCAGCGCCGCCGAAAGAACAGCCGGAAATATTCCCATAGTATATGGGAGGTACACCGTTATCTGGACCCGGTTGGGATTATTTTGTCTGTAACAAGCGGAGTAGCGTTTTCCAGGCCTTTTATGTTTCGGATTCAGGATAAAAGGATAAATCGTATTTTAGGGATTACGGGTTTTTTGGTTATAATACTTTGCTTTTTAAGCAGTATGGCAGCTTTACGATGCCATGTATTTGGCGTATCAGGAATGGAAACATTAGAAGGACAGGGATTTACAGCCAAAATTATTACTTTGTTTATCCAGTATATTGCAATTGTAAGCTTTGGCATGTTTTGTACTAATTTGTTTCCGGTTTCTACTTTTGATATGGGACTTTTAATTGCCGGGTATTCTTCACAAAAGTATCTTGGGATTATTAAAATGGATGCAGTCATTAAGGTGATCTTCATGGTTACTGTTTTTCTGGATTTGATTAATTATGGAGGTTACCGGCTGATTTCTTTTTTGCTGTAATGGCTGGTATAGGAGGAGATAGAAGGATATGAGTATTTCGGTAAAATTGGAGGCGTTTGACGGGCCGCTCGATTTGCTTTTGCATTTGATTGAGAAAAACAAAATTGATATCTTTGACATTCCAATCGTTGAGATTACGAACCAGTATATGGAATATATTTCTCAGATGGAAACGAAGGATATGGATATCATGAGTGATTTTCTGTTAATGGCAGCAACCCTTCTTCGGATTAAATCCAAAATGCTCCTTCCAGCAGAGGTAAATGAGGAGGGCGAAGAAGAGGACCCACGTGCGGAACTGGTAGAACGTCTTTTGGAATATAAGACATATAAATATGCTTCGATAGAGCTAAAAGATTTACAAGTGGACGCTTCCCGGCAGATTTTTAAAAGCCCAACGATTCCCAAAGAGATTTCTGACTATAAAGAAGAAGTGGATATTTCAGAATTATTAGAGGACGTGACATTGGCAAAGCTGCAAAAGATTTTCCAGAGTGTTATGAAAAAGCAGATTGATAAGATTGATCCGATTCGAAGTAAATTTGGAAAAATAGAAAAAGAACAGATTAGCCTTCCAAACCGGATGGAATACATAGAGCAGTACGCAAAAAGCCATCATAAGTTTAATTTTAGGATGTTACTGGAAGAGCAGGCAAATAAAATGATGGTTATTGTCAGTTTTCTGGGAATTCTGGAATTGATGAAAGTTGGAAAACTAAAAATTGTACAGGAAAATATATTTGACGATATCTGGGTGACCTATGAGGCCGCCAGATAAAAAAGGAAGGGGGCTTACAGCGTGAGTACAGACATGAGTTTGTCAAAACTACAGGCTGTGATTGAGGCGATTCTTTTTACGATGGGAGAAGCAGTAGAGTTAGAACGGATTGCAGAAGCTACAGAGCAGAATGAAGATACCTGCCGCCGGGTGATTCACAATATGATGGACCAGTATGACCAAGAAGACCGGGGAATTCAGATTATTGAGTTAGATGGCGCATTTCAGATGTGTACGAAGGCATCTATGTATGAGTCCCTTATAAGGATTGCCCATGTTCCAAAAAAGCATGTGCTGACGGATGTACTGTTAGAAACACTTTCCATAGTGGCCTATAAGCAGCCAGTTACAAAGTTAGATATTGAACATATCCGTGGTGTCAAGTCAGATCATCCGGTCAATAAGCTTTTGGAATACGGATTGATTTGCGAAGCAGGCAGACTGGATGCTCCTGGCAGGCCGATTCTGTTCGCAACAACAGAGGAGTTTTTGCGAAATTTTGGAATCGGTTCCTTAGAAGACCTTCCAGTTGTCAATCCAGAAAAGATTGAGGACTTTAAACTGGAGGCAGAAAAAGAGGTGCAGCTTGAATTAGAGATCTGATCTGTCCTTCTTTCTGGTTGGTTTGGTATCCATTTTGTGGTCAATAATATTTTCAATAATCGTTTTCTTTACCCAGATGTCAAAACTGAGCATACAGATAAAAGAAAAGTTTGTTAATATTTTACGTTCTTCGTCATCTTCTACCTCGGAAAAGGTTTCGTTTGACTTGTTTAATTTCCGAATCATGTCACGAACCTGGGAGTCAATATTTTCAAGCTGTATATCAAATACTTCCTGATAAATATCATCCAGATGAATCCCGTCTTTCTGCTGAAAAAAATTCTTTGAGATCGGATTAATAATTCCTTTCACATCGTTAATGGAAAGGAAGTTTTTAAAATAATATATAAAAATTAAAAGAACCATGTGTTCTTTGGAATACTTTTTCCTGTCTGGAGGCGGTAAAAGATCATTTTTGGTATAATTGTTAATCATGGTCTTTGTCAGAATTTTATCATCTGCAAAACGTTTGGAAGAGTTTAAAGATTCATCCATAAATGTCGTAATCTGATCCATATATAAATCAATTTCTGGAATGGATTCCGGAGGAATATAATCAATGTTCTGAATACTTCGAATTAATTCTATCATTTCGCTGGTATATTTGTTTGCCATTCTGTTTCATCCTTTCTGCGTCTTTGGTGAATATTATAACGTAAAAAGATTCTGATAGCAATAGCACTATTGTAGTAACATGATTTTGTCCCTGTCATATAATACAATAATGGAACATAAAATGATAAGGAGACAGTTGTGAGAAATAGAGGTTCCATGCATCCACCCAGACATAAACATTCAAAAAAATTAAATACAGTCCCCTCCCATAATGAACCGGTTATTGCGGACGCCCTTTCGAAAAAAATACATATTTCAGAGGATGTCTTAGCACGTGCGCCGATTGTTATGGGATATGGGACACACCGGTTCTGTATAGAAAATTACAGGAATATAATAGAATATACACAGGATTTAATCAGGATTCAGACAAAGACGGTACGAATCCATATTACAGGAAAAAATCTTGTGATTGCCTATTTCCGGGACGATAGCATGTGTGTAGTAGGCGATATTTTTTCGGTGGAATATCATTGACACTTGCTGATCATTCCAGAATGGATTTTTATAAGCAATCTGACTTAAAAAACGAGGTGCAATATGATACATAAAATATTTGGCTGGATGGGCGGCTATGTGAAAGTCAGGATTCAGGGAAAGAGAATCGAGCGTTTCGTCAATTTGTGCAGGAACAGGGGAATTATCCTCTGGCAGCTTTGTTGGGATACCAATCAGGAGGTTTTATATTTTCGCATTGCTTTAAAAGATTTTTACCGTCTGCGTCCCATGGCAAGAAAGTGCAAGGTAAGGACGATTGTGGTAGAACGGTTCGGGCTGCCTTTTTTATTAGGGCATATGCAAAAAAGGGCCAGCTTTTGCATTGGGGTTTCGATCTGTTTTCTATTGATTCTTTTTTTGTCCACAAGAATCTGGGGGATTTCCGTGGAGGGGCAGTCCTACCATACAAAAGAGAGCATTCTGGAATATCTGAATTCGATTGATGTCTATGGCGGAATTGAGAGTAAAACTTTAGAATGTGCTGATTTGGAAGAACAAATCCGCCAGAAGTTTAATGATATTGGCTGGGTTTCTGTGGAAAAAAAGGGAAGTAAAATCTATATTCGTGTCAGGGAAGTGCTTTTGATTGAAAAAGAGGAGGAAAAACCTCCGGCGCATCTGATTGCGCAACAAAATGGAAGAGTCGTTTCTATCGTTACCAGAAGCGGAACAGCAAAGGTAAAAGCTGGGGATAAGGTAAAAAAGGGGGATGTCTTAATTTCCGGGACAGTAAAAATATATGGGGATAATCAGGAACTGATTGAGAAAAAATATGTTCATGCAGAAGGAACTGTGGTGCTTTCCGTAGAAAAAAACTATCAGGATATATTAAAAAAAGAGTATCAGAAAAAGGTTTATACAGGGCGTACCAAAAAGATTTATGAGCTGCAGATTGCAGAAAGAAACTTTTTTTGCTATAATCCCCTAAAAAATTTGGAAACTTTTGAAAAATATGATATAATCCGTGAAGGTGGGCAGTTATGTCCTCTTTTGTCGTTGCGTTTTCCGGTAAAGAGCTATGTAAAAACATTTCGGGAAATTACGTTTCAAAAGGCAGTATATACGAAAAAAGAAGCAGGTACTATATTAAAAGAACGCCTGGATTACTATTTGCAACAGAAAAAAGAGGCGGGATATCGTTTGCAAAAGAATGAGACCGTGCTTCAGACAGGGGACAGTGCTTATCAGTATCAGGGAAATCTTGTGTTTTTAAAAGAACAGAAAAAGCACAAAAAGATTTCTAAAAATAACAACAATAATAAGAATAACAGGGAAAAAGAAACAGATGGCAATAATGGAAATAGTAATTGAGATACCAATAGAACATGAAAAGAATATTTTTGGGGATTTTGATGCCCATATCAGAAAGATAGAAAAAAGCCTGAATGTGACCATGGTGGCACGTGACGGCACGTTAAAATTGATTGGTGAGGCTGGAAATGCAAAACGGGCTGAGGGGATTTTAATGCAGCTTTTAGAACTTTCTAAAAGGGGCAATGTAATAACAGAGCAGAATGTAAATTATGCCATCGGACTTGCGCTTGATAATGATAAAACAGATATGGCATCGATTGATTCTGATATTTTGTGTTACACGATTCAGGGAAAGCCAATTAAGCCAAAAACAGCGGGACAGAAAGATTACATTGACCAGATACGAAACAAAATGATTGTATTTGGAATTGGGCCTGCCGGGACCGGAAAGACCTATCTTGCGATGGCGATGGCGATTGAGGCCTTTAAAAGAGACGAAGTGGGAAAGATTATTTTAACAAGGCCGGCAATTGAAGCGGGAGAGAAACTGGGATTTCTCCCAGGCGATTTGCAGAGCAAGGTTGACCCGTATCTGCGGCCGTTATATGATGCCCTGTACCAGATTATGGGAGCGGACAGCTATCTGCGTAATGTAGAAAAAGGATTAATTGAAGTTGCGCCGCTTGCCTATATGAGAGGCAGAACATTGGATAATTCTTTTATTATTTTAGATGAAGCACAAAATACGACACCGGCACAGATGAAGATGTTTCTGACACGTATCGGATTTGGTTCTAAAGTAATTGTCACGGGGGATTTGACGCAGAAGGACTTGCCTTTTGACATCAAATCAGGACTGGAACAGGCACTTGAAGTGTTGTCAAAAGTGGAGGACATTGGGTTTTCTTATATGACAAACCGTGATGTTGTGCGTCACCCATTGGTGCAGAAAATTGTTACAGCATATGATGATTATGAAAAAAGACAGGAACGAAAAAATCAGGTTGCGGCGTCAAAAAGAAATCAGTCCCAGCGAGCCAGGGAAGGAAACCATCAGGGCAGGCGCATGCGTGGAAACTGATTAGGAGGGAAATATTTTGCAGACAAAAGATAACAAAGCAATAGATCGAATCGGTGTCATTTTGCTGTATACAGCGCCTGCGGTAAGTGTGGGATGCTATTGCCTGCTGACGCAGGAAGCAATGATTGATGCTATTTCTGGTATTGTGCCGGCACTGATTTTATCTGCTATGTATTTTACGTTTTTACATGTGAATGAGGGGTATTTTTATCAGAAAATATCACATAAGATGCTGTTTTTTATCAGTTTTTTTCTCTCTTTTACATTGTTAGGGACGGCAGCAGGATTTCCCCTTGGAGTTTTGTGGATGGCTGCAGTTGTTATTGCGGCGTTGGACAGTGGCTTGGAATTGGCGGTTGTTACCCATGTGGTTTTAATGATACAGTATGCTTTTTTGATTTTGCCACAGGACAATGGTTTCTATCGCTTTTTTTGCTATATTTTGTTTGGTATGGTGGCAGCGTTTTTGTTTTCTCTTTTTAAAGAGTTAAATACCGCTTTTTATCTGGCGTTGGTTCTTTTGGCGTGTGATGGGGTTTTACAGCTTGTTGTGTGCCGGTTCAGCCTTGCCTTTTTAAAGGAGAACTGGATTACGGCCCTGGTAGAAACAGGCAGCGTGCTTTTTCTTGTTCTGACAGGAATTTTTTATCTGAAAAAATACGGGACAAGACAGAGGAGTCCTGATTCAGGGGAACCTTTTCTCATAGCAGAAGAGGCACAGCTGAAAATGCTTACCGCTTCAGACTATGAGCTTATGCTTTGTCTGAAAGGGTATTCTGAGGAGCTTTTGAATCATTCCTGTAGAATCGGTACTTTGTCAGAACAAGCTGCCGGGGTAGTCGGGGGAAACAAACTGCTTGCAAAAGCAGGTGGTTTGTACCATGAAATCGGACGTATGGAAGATAAAAAAGATTATATCGAAGCAGGAATCCGTATCGGAAAAGAACATAATTTTCCAGAGAGGCTGTTAGCGGTGATGCGGCAGCACAGCGTTGTTTTTGAACTTCCGGAAAGTAAAGAGGCTGCAGTTGTGATGTTAAGCGACTGTATTGTTTCTGCCAGTGAATATCTTATGAAAAGCGAAAAGCGGGCAAAGCTTTCTGATGAGCAGATTGTTAACAATATTTTTCAAAACAGGATAAAAAAGGGAAACCTGAAATCTGCAGGGATGACTTTGGAACAGATTCGGGATTTATGGAATTTTTATATTGAAAATGCTTTTTTGGAGTGAATAATGGAAGGGGAAATATGACAGTATTGGTGGAAAAGGAAACCGAGGACGAGCTTGGATTTGACTATGAAGAACTTTTAAGGAGGGTGGCACAGGAAGCGGTAGAACAGGAAGACTGCCCCTATTCTTGTGAAATCAATCTGACGTTAACGGACAATGAGGGAATCCGTACCCTGAACCAGGAGTACAGGGGGTTAGATGTGCCAACAGATGTATTGTCTTTTCCAATGGTGGCATATGAAAAGGCAGGAGATTTTTCCTGTTTGGAAAAGCCTTTGAATAAGACGATGCATTTTAACCTGGATACGGGTGAATTACTGCTTGGGGATATTGCAATTTCAGTAGAGCGTGCCAAAGAGCAAGCCGAAGAATATGGCCATTCGTTAGAGCGGGAGATTGCGTTTTTAATGGCGCACAGCCTCCTTCATTTGATGGGCTATGACCATATGGAAGAATATGAGCGGGAGCAGATGGAACAAAAGCAGGAACAAATTTTGCAAAAGCTTGGGATTACAAGGGATTAAACTTTAATGTGAGAATGGAGAGCAGCTTAAATGGAAGCTTCGGGAAAAAAGAGAACAAATGATTTTATTAAGCAGGGCAGTGTCCTGGCGGTTGCATCAATTCTGGTGCGTGTGATAGGGCTGATTTACCGCATTCCGATGAACAATATTATAGGTGATGAAGGAAATGGTATTTATTCTGCGGCTTATGAAATCTACAATATTCTGTTGATTATTTCTTCTTATGGTATGCCAATGGCAGTATCAAAGATGGTTTCGACAAAATGTGCCCAGAAGAGATACCGGAATGCTTATTTTATTTTCCGCTGCTCTATGTTCTTTTCCATTGTTACTGGCGGTGTTGCAGCTCTTTTTGTTTATTTTGGCGCAGAAATGTTGGAAAACAACTTTTTCTCCAAATATCAGGGCATTTCGATTCCGCTTCGTGTTTTAGCCCCTACCATTCTGATTGTGGCTGTTATGGGCGTGTTCCGCGGGCTGTTTCAGGGACGGAAAACCATGATGCCAACAGCTGTTTCGCAGATTTTAGAGCAGATTATCAATGCAATAGTCAGTGTGGCGGCGGCATATTTTCTGATGCGCAGCCACAGCGCTTCACCGGATATTTCTGCCTGGGGAGCAGCGGGCGGAACGATGGGAACACTTTTTGGTGCAGCTACAGCATTTTTAATCTTGTTTTCTATCTATCTTTTATACCGTCCGGTTATGATCAAACAGATGCGCAGGGACAGGCTGTCGGCCAAGGAAAATCTTGGAATGACTTATCGGTTGATTTTCAGTACAGTTATTCCGATTATTTTAAGCCAGACCGTTTATCAGTTAAGTGGAATTATTGATGTTACTCTGTTTAATGCGATGATGGACGTGAAAGGCCATTCTGGAACAACTGTTAGTACACAACTTGGAATTTACAGTACAAAATACCGCACGCTGTCCAATGTTCCCATTGCCATTTCAACGGCAATGGCATCTTCCATGGTTCCGGGGCTGGTTGCTTCCTTTATGCAGCAGGACATGAAAGAAGTAAGGAGGAGGATTTCTGTTGTAATCAAATTTAACATGCTGATTGCTTTTCCTTCCGCAATGGGGCTTGCTGTGCTTGCAGAGCCAATTATACGGCTTCTTTTCAGAAATTCCGACTATCAGACTGGTGCGACCATGTTGATGACAGGTTCTCTCTGTATTATTTTTTATGCACTTTCAACTGTCACCAACGGAGTATTGCAGAGTATTGATAAAATGAATCAGCCAGTGTATCATTCTCTGGCTTCGCTGCTGGTTCATGTTATTTTGGTTGTGCTTTTATTGAAATTTACAGATTTAGGAGCTTATGCATTAGTTATTGGAAATGTGACCTATCCAATGCTTGTCTGTGTCCTAAATGCCAGATCTGTTAACAAAAGCCTGGGCTACAGGCAGGAGATTACAAAGACATTTTGCATACCGCTTTTGGCGTCATTTTTTATGGGAATTGTGACCTATGCCGTTTATGAAGGGTTATTTATGCTGACACACCGCATTTATGTTGCGATTTTCCCGGCTATTTTTGTGGCGGTATTTGTATATTTTATATTGGTATTAAAGTTAGGGGGACTAAGCCGCAAAGAGCTGTATGAGTTTCCAATGGGACGGCGGATGTCGATTCTTGCAGATAAATTAAGACTTTTAAGAGATTAAGATAACAGGGAGGGACTTGATGATGCAGAAAATTACGCATGAAGCCATACGGCAGATGGCATCTTCGGAAACAGTGTATTACAGGGGTATGCGTTATTATGCTGCACATGCCGTAACAAAGGTAACCTGGAACGATTCAAACAAACAATATCGTTCTGTAGTAAAAGGAAGCAATCAATATCTTGTGATGATTCAGCCAGGAGAGGAAGAAATCGTATATGCCTGTAATTGTCCGGCATCTGTAAAATATACGGGTGCCTGTAAGCACGTTGTTGCAACGCTTTTATTTATCGCAGATTATCAGCAGAGGCAGGAAATCAGTGAAACAAAGGTTCCAGAAGACCAGACGGCATATCAAATTGTGGAATATTTCAGGAAAAGGGAATACCGTCGTCTGACACCGCAATATTACCATGTGCATTTACAGATTACAATTCCAGATTTTTTTAAAGACCATTCGGTAAAAGCATATCTAAGCATTTTTGCTGGTTGTACCAAGATGTATAAGGTTCCTAATACAAAAAAATTTATTGAAGACTGCTATCAGGAGAATACGATTCGTCTGGGAAAGGAGTTTTGCTTTATTCCGGGGGAATGTGCTTTTGATGCGGAATCTGTACCAGTGATTGAATATTTGACAGAGATTTATGAGATACAGGAAACGTTAGGAAAGACCTATTATTCTGATTTATTCAACCGCCAGGAACTTGTTCTTTCCCAGAGAATGCTTTCTAAAATGCTCCATATTATTGCAGGGACAGACTGCACTCTTTCTCTGTATGGAAAACCTTTTAGCGAGGTATCTGTTGTAGCAGGAAATCCAGAAACTTCTTTAAAGCTTCAGATAGAAAATGAGAAAATCTTTCTGAAAAATGACAATGAGAACAAACTTCTCTCTCTCTGCAAAGACGGGAGTATTTTGTTTTATGATAACTGTCTGTACCTTCCAGAAAAGGACTTTATCTGCAACATTTTACCCTTTTACTCTACTCTTTTTCTGGAAGAGGATAAATCTTTGGAGTTCCGTGGGGAAAATAAAAGTGATTTTATCGAAAAAGTACTTCCAGTTATTAAAAAGTCTATCCATGTGTCCGTTCCGATGGAATTAAAAGACAATTATATTGTAGAGCCTTTAGCGCCAAAGCTTTATTTAGATGTTGTCTGCTTAAAAACAAAGTGTTATATCCAGGCTTCTATCCAGTTTGTCTATGGAAACTATCGTGTCAACCCACTTCATTCTTTTTCTTCTGGAAAATATATTCTTGTGCGGGATAAGGAAGAAGAGGAACGTTTGACAAGGCTTTTGTATAACCTGAATTTTAAAGTATCAGAGGATTGTTTTCTGTTAAAAAAAGAAGAGGATATTTTTGAATTGATGACAGATAAAATGAATCTTCTAACGGAGAATTTTGAAGTATTTTATTCCAAAGCATATAAATCGGCTTCCCTTCAAAAAACGGGAGTTCTTTCTGGTAAAATCCGGCTGGAAAGTGGAATTGATTTTTTAGAAATTGATTTGGATTATTCACAAATTCCTAAAGAAGAGTTAGAGGAATTTTTTAAGGCAATTCGTTTAAAAAAGAGGTACTATCGTTTAAAAAGCGGGGCATTTGTCAATTTACAGGAACAAAACAGCCAGCTTCGTGCCCTTGCCTGGATGATTGAAAATGAACAGGCAGAGGAAAATGGAAGAATTCATCTTCCCAAAACAGCAGCGCTTTTTCTGGAGGAACTTCTTCCAAAAGGAAACAGGATACAAAAGGAAGAGACGTATCAGAAGCTGGTAGAAAAACTTCATTCGCCGGAAAAGGCAGACTGGGAATTTCCAAAGAATGTGCAGGCAGAACTGCGTCCTTATCAAAAGGTGGGGTATCAGTGGTTAAAGACGCTTGCATATTATGGAATGGGCGGGATTTTAGCGGACGATATGGGACTTGGAAAGACGTTGCAGGCAATCGTTTATATCTGTTCAAATCCTAGTGAAAAGACGTTAATTGTCTGCCCAACCTCCCTTGCCTACAACTGGCAGGAGGAATTTGAAAAGTTTGCGCCCTCTGTCCGTACAAAGATTATATCAGGAACGCCAGAAGAACGATATGCGGCAATTGAAGAAGCAAAGGAAGAAAATGTACTGATTACCACCTACCCATTGATTCGGAAAGATATTGAATATTACCGCAAGATTACCTTTGATCACTTTTTTATTGATGAAGCGCAGTTTATCAAAAATCCCGGTTCCTTGAGCGCAAAGGCAGTCAAGGCAGTCAAGGCAAAGCACCGCTTTGCGCTGACTGGGACCCCGATTGAAAATGCACTTTCAGAACTGTGGTCTATGTTTGATTTTATTATGCCTGGATTTTTCCCACGTTACTCTAAATTTAGTGAAATCTATGAAAAGCCGATTATGCGTGGTGAAGATGAAACGGTCATGCAGGAATTAAAGCTTCGGACGCATCCGTTCATTCTGCGTAGAATGAAAAAGCAGGTTTTAAAGGAGCTGCCTGATAAGACAGAGAGTATGAGAATGGCAGAAATGACAAAGAAGCAGAGAAAAATTTATCTGTCGTATCTTTCCAGAATCCAGGAGGAAATGAAAAATAATGAAGAACTTCAGGCAGGAGGAAGAATCCAGATTCTTTCTGCTTTAACAAGGCTCCGCCAGATTTGCTGCCATCCCGGAACTTTTGTAGAAAATTATACAGGCGGAAGCGGAAAGTTAGATTTGCTGATGGAACAGCTTCCGGATATTCTGGATGGAGGCCATAGTGTTATTATCTTTTCACAGTTTACCTCCATGCTTTCTATTATTGCTGAGGGATTGGATGAAACAGGAATTGCCTATTATTATCTTGCGGGTTCAACAAAAGCGGTAGATAGAAGGCGCTATGTGAAAGAATTTAATGAAGGAAGAGTAAAGGTATTTTTGATTTCTTTAAAAGCAGGCGGCACAGGGCTAAATCTTGTCGGGGCAGATACCGTAATCCATTTTGATCCCTGGTGGAATCCGGCAGTCGAAGAACAGGCAACAGACCGTGCATATCGAATTGGACAGGATAAACAGGTCCATGTAATTAAATACGTGATGAAAGATTCGATTGAAGAAAAGATTTATCAGCTCCAGCGCCGGAAAAAAGAGCTTTCGGAAAGCGTCATTGATTCGGGAGAGGTATTTATTAATCAGTTGTCGGAAAAGGAGCTTTTGGATCTGTTTTGGTAAGGGTTGTATTAACCAGTGGTTTATTAATATTAACTGCAGGAGTAGGATGAATATGAAAGTTGTGATTGCAATGGATTCCTTTAAGGGCAGCATGAGTTCTATGGAAGCAGGGAATGCTGCTAAAGCGGGGATTGAAAAGGCCTGCAATGCCAAAGTGGTTGTAAAACCTCTTGCCGATGGCGGCGAGGGAACGACAGAAGCGTTGGTGGAAGGGCTGGGAGGAAGATTTGTTACAGCAGAAGTTACAGGTGCCCCTGGAAAAAAGGTTACAGTAAAGTATGGAATTTTACAGGATAATAAAACAGCCATAATGGAGATGGCAGAGGCTGCCGGAATTACGCTTGCAAAACAGGAAGAATTAAATCCTTTGACAGCAACTACTTATGGTGTTGGTGAGATGATATTGGATGCTTTAAAACGGGGTTGCCGTAAATTTATGATTGGAATTGGCGGCAGTATGACAAGCGAAGGCGGTGTCGGCATGCTGCAGGCATTGGGAGCTGAGATTCTTTTGCAGGATGGATGTTTTGCTACGCCAGGAATACAGGATTTGGACCGTATTGCATCGATCAATACCAAGAATATGCCAAAGGAACTGCAGGACTGCCATTTTCAGATTGCCTGTGATGTAAAAAATCCTCTTTGTGGGGAAAATGGCGCAGTCTATGTATTTGGGGCGCAAAAAGGGATCAGAAAAGAGCAAAAAGCTCTCTTTGACAAAAAGATGGCATATTTTGCAGATAAGACAAAGGAGTACACGGGAAAGGATTATCGGACAGAGGCAGGCGCAGGAGCAGCAGGCGGGCTTGGATTTGCCTTTTTAAGCTATTTTGAAAAGGTGGAATTAAAACCAGGAATTGATATTGTTTTAGATGCAATCGGCCTGGAACAGGAAATTAAGGATGCGGACATTGTTATTACCGGGGAAGGGCTTTTGGATTCCCAGACAGCAATGGGCAAAGCTCCAGCCGGTGTTGCCTGCCTTGCAAAAAAATATGGTGTAATGGTGCTTGCATTGGCAGGGGGTGTAACAAAAGAGGCAGTAGTCTGTAATGCTATTGGAATTGATGCATTTTTTCCAATTGTCAGAGGGATCACGACACGGGAAGAGGCGATGAAAAAAGAGAATGCAAAAGAAAATATGACATTGGCTGCAGAGCAGGTATTCCGGCTGCTGCAGCTATCTTGAAAGGAATAAAGCAATGACTAATAAGGAAATCTTAAAAATTGCAATGGAACAGTCGGCCATTGATTTGCAATGTGAGGTACAGGCGTTTTCTCAGACAGAAAATGTTGTGGTATCTTCTAAATGTTCTTCCTGTGCCAGAAAATATCTGGAATTACCATTTCTCTGTAATCTGGTAAGCTATGGAAGCAATATTGTGGCATCGGCTAGTCCACAATATCGGGAGATTGTAGAATCTTATATTTCAAAATATGAACTCAGCCATTGTTTTGAAACACCAAATATCTATGTCCTAAACGAGGCTTTTGCCCCTTTTGGGGCCAAGGTATGTTTTATGGCAGAATATTTTTTGCCAGATGTAAATCAATTAAAGATTCTGCCCTGTCAATACGAAACAAGAGTGCTGGGAAGCAATGATTTTGCAGAGCTTTATACCCATGAGTGGTCAAATGCATTGTGTGAAAAAAGAAAGGAATTGGATGTGCTTGGCGTTGGGGCATATGACCATGGCAGGTTAATCGGGCTTGCTGCCTGTTCTGCAGACTGTGATACCATGTGGCAGATCGGAATTGATGTTTTGCCGGAATACCGCAGGCAGGGAATTGCGGCAGCGCTGACAAGTAAATTAGCTGCTGAAATTTTAAATCGGGATAAGGTTCCGTTTTATTGCTGCGCATGGTCAAATATTAAATCAGCAAGAAATGCTATGCGCAGCGGCTTTTGTCCATCGTGGGTGGAACTGACAGTAAAGACAAATGAATTTGTAGAGGAAATGAACACAAAGGGCAAATAAAGACGAGCGTTGAATCACCATAACAAAATAGATGGCGTATGATTGGAAATTTAAGAAAGCAGGGATAAATCATGAAGATGGAACAGGTATATGCACAAATTAGGGACATTGCAAAACAGCATCAGGTGAAAAAAATAGTTCTATTTGGTTCCAGGGCAAGGGGCGATTATCAGGAAAAAAGCGATATTGACCTGGCAGTCTATGATTGCCAGGATTTCTTTGAATTTTCCTGTCAACTAGAGGAAGAGTTATGGTCATTATTGCGGTTGGATCTGATTGATATGAGTGCAATATCCGTGTCGAAAGAATTAATCAAGGAGATAGAGAGAGATGGGGTGATATTATATGAAGCGATTTGATCAGTATCTAAGGCATTTAGAAGTATTGCAAAGAGCTAACCAGGAAGATTTGGAAAATGAGTTTATTATCAGTGGTATTATTGATAAGTTTTTTATTCAATTTGAGTTAGGCTGGAAAGTATTAAAACAGCTGCTGCAATATGAAGGGGAAGGGATTTCACGTTCTAGTTCACCTAGGGATATTATCAAGGCGGCATATGTCTGTTTTGATTTTTTGGATGAAGAAACATGGCTTTGTATGTTGCAGAAGCGTAATGACACAACCCATATTTATAATGAAGATGTCGCCAGACAGTTAGTACAAGAGATATTAGAAACTTATATTCTTGCGTTCAAACATATGGGTGCTGCAGTACAAAATCGTTATGGAAAAGTTTTGGAGGAAATGCCATGAGGGCTTTCCACTTTCTTCAACAGAAGTACAAAGGCATATGCAGCCAGCATATGCCTTTTCTTGTGACTAAGTATTTAGCAGATCGGAAATATCAGAGAAGTTGATAAACAAATCATCATAGATATTAACTTTGATTGTGGATTCAAAGGAATACTGGATGTTTAGCAAGTCCCCTTCAAAATAGTTGACCGTTATCATCCGGCGTTTCGGATCCACAATCCAGTATTCTCGGACACCGTAATTTTTGTAATAATATGCCTTCCGGATATAATCATCTGACGGATTTCTAAGAGAAACCATTTCAATGATAAAATCTGGGGCACCATTGCAGCGCTTTCCGTCAAGTTTGTCTTTATCACATACAATCATTAGGTCGGGTTGCACGATTGTAAGTGGGTTATCATTCAATTTCACATCAAATGGAGCGGGAAATACAGAACAATTGCCGTCTTTTCTCCTGATATAGTTTCGCAATGAGACAAGCAGCTCAGTAAGGATAGTCTGATGTATCTGTGATGGACTGGCCATGTCGTAGAGGATGCCATCAAAGACTTCCATCCTTTTTTCCTCTGGAAGAGCTGTGTACTGCTCCAGGGTGATTGTTTCTGGCTGTGGTTGTAATGCTGACATAAGTATCACTTCCTTTTTAAAGTATTGCGTATAGTATTCTCGACAATATAATAACCCTAAATAGGTTGTTCGTCAATTAATAAGGAATTGTTTAGAACAGCCTACACGCTGGATATTCTAAAAAAACAATAAACTGCCTTGACAACAAAACAGATATCATTATAATTATTAAAGATAGGGGCAGCACAGATGTGTCTGCCCTTTTCTTCTAAACGAGAGGAACGGATCAGAAAGTATTTGTTTTTTCCAACAGTTTGCGGACTTTATGGCTTCCAATATAAGAAGCAATTTTTTTGCGACAGTATTAGCACTCTTTTGATGAGTGTGCTAACAAAATTGTAAGAATTTTTTAACATTAATTTAATATATTATGCAAAAGGCTGCCCTTTTTGCATGATTTTAAGAAATTGCGGTTAACAGAACAGTAAGTTATTTATTCACCGTTCTTTAGTGAAAATGAAAGGGGGACATTTATGCAGGAATATACAACAGAAAAGAAAAAATTAGATATCACAAAGCTTTCCAATGAACTGACCTACCAGAGGTATCTTTTTAACAGAAACCAGATGAAACAGCTTTTTCAAAAGCTCAGTGTACCAGAATATATTGCGTTGCAGAATATATCAGAAATCAGCAAAGAGTCTGCAATTTATTCTGGCAGGACGTATTTAAAGGATTTAGCAGAAAGTATGCACCTTACAATCCGCCAGACTTCTAAAATGGTGGGAAATTTGAAGGACAGGGGGCTACTTTTGTGGTCGCATGACGGAGATGGAAGTGAAGGAACATATGTAACGATTACCGAATCCGGAGAAATGGTTTTAAGCGAACATGAGGCCTCTCTTGGGGAATATTATAAGAAGGTAATTGCTAAATTTGGGGAAGATAATTTAATCCAGCTTCTCCAATTGATGAAGCAGTTAGATACCGTAATGGGCGGCGAGCTTGAAGGATTGGAGGGCGATGAAAAGAATGATACAGATGAATGATTATACTAAGAAGATGGAAGAGGTATGCAAAAAAAACGACAGTGTTGCCAGACGTTTATATGCGGAATATGGAGTAAACCTTGGGCTTCGTGATGAAAATGGAAATGGTGTTTTGACAGGGCTTACCAATATTTCGAAAATCGTTTCTTCCCATGTGGTAGGCGGGCAAAAAGTTCCGTGTGACGGGCAGCTCTGGTACAGGGGATACCGTGTGGAAAACCTGATTCAGAATTTGGGGAAGGATAAACTGGGGTTTGAAAAAATCGCTTTTCTTTTATTGATGGGAGAGCTGCCTTCCAAAGAAGAGGAGGCAGAATTTGCAGAGCAGATTGGCAGATGCAGAATCCTCCCAACAAATTTTACAAGAGATGTGATTATGAAGGCTCCCAGTGAGGACATTATGAACCTGATGACCAGAAGTATTTTAACGCTTGCTTCTTATGATACAAGGGCAAAAGATACCAGTCTTAGTAATTCTTTGCGGCAGTGCATTCAGTTAATCAGTGAATTTCCATTATTGGCGATCTATGGCTATCACGCATATAATCACTTTGAAAGACAGGATAGTATGTATATTCATCATCCAGATCCTGGTCTCTCAACAGCGGAAAACCTTTTGATGCTGTTGCGTCCAAATCAGAAATACACACACGTGGAAGCAAAAGTTTTAGACACAGCTTTGATTCTTCATATGGAGCATGGTGGTGGTAACAATTCTACTTTTACGACAAGAGTAGTAACATCTTCTGGCTCAGATACCTATTCTACGATTGCGGCGGCAATGTCTTCCTTAAAAGGGCCAAAGCATGGTGGGGCAAACATTAAGGTAATGGAAATGATGGATGATATCAGGCTTCATGTAAGTGATTACTCTGATAAGGAAGAAATTGGGGCATATCTGGCCAAATTGGTAGATAAAGAAGCATTTGACAAAAAAGGCCTGATTTATGGTATGGGACATGCTGTCTACTCTCTATCTGATCCAAGAGAACTGGTATTTAAAAAATATGTGGAAGAGTTAGCGCAGGAAAAGGGAATGCAGGAGGATATGGAATTATATCAGAATATTGAAGAAATCGCTCCGCAGATTATTGCAAAGAAACGCCGCATTTATAAAGGAGTAAGTCCGAATGTAGACTTTTACAGTGGTTTTGTCTATGATATGCTTGGGATTCCACGGGAACTTTATACCGCAATTTTTGCGATTGCAAGGGTAGTGGGCTGGAGTGCACATCGGATTGAAGAATTAATTTGTGCAGATAAAATTATCCGTCCAGCATATATGAGCGTTATGGTAGAAAAGGAATAAACCTGTTTAAAATGTGGACGGAATACTGTGATTAAGATCTGTGCAGAATAGACAGGTTGTATCAGTAGAGGAACGATGAAAAATGAAATCAATTTTAGATTATGAAACCGTTGACTATGACAGGGAAAGGCATGCACTGGTCATTATCGACCAGACAAAGCTTCCCAATGATATTACACTATTATCCCTGACAACGGCACAGGAAATATGGGATGCCATCTATCAGTTAAAAGTACGTGGTGCGCCTGCAATCGGCGTGGCGGCAGCCTTTGGGCTGGCTGCGCTGGCACAGCAGATTTCTTCACAGGAAAAAGAAATTTTTTTGCGGGAATTGAAGGAGAAAAAGGAGTTTTTGAACTCGGCACGTCCAACAGCGGTTAATCTTTCCTGGGCATTAGATCGGATGATGTCTGTCTGTAAGAAAAAGAAAGAGGCTTCTGTTACCCTTTTAAAGAATAAGCTTGTAGAGGAAGCCTTTTTGATGAAGAAAGAGGATATTGATGTCTGCAGAAAAATTGGGGAATATGGATTACGTGTTTTAAAACCAAAAGATGGCATTTTAACACATTGTAATGCTGGACAGCTTGCTACCTGCAAATATGGCACAGCAACGGCTCCAATTTATCTTGGACAAGAAAGAGGTTATCAGTTCCGTGTCTATGCGGATGAAACCCGTCCTCTTTTGCAGGGGGCACGGTTAACAGCATTTGAGCTTTATTCTGCCGGAATTGATGTTACGCTTCTTTGTGACAATATGTCAGCAAGCCTGATGCAGCAGGGGGCAGTACAGGCAGTTTTAGTTGGCTGTGACAGGGTGGCGGCAAATGGTGACACAGCAAATAAAATAGGAACTTCTGTTGTGGCAGCAGTAGCACATCACTATCAGGTACCCTTTTATGTATGTGCACCAACCTCAACAATTGATTTTAACACGCCTACTGGCAAAGAGATTGTGATTGAGCAGAGAAATGCCGAAGAAGTTTCTAAAATGTGGTATCAAAAGCCAATGACAGCAGAGGGAGTAAAGATTTACAATCCAGCATTTGATGTGACAGACCACAGCCTGATTACAGGCTTTATTACAGAACAGGGTATTGTAAAATCTCCCACTGGCCTTTTAGGATAGCCATAAATAGTAAACGTGAATAGTAACCCTGAATTATTAACACTTCCTAAATCTTGAACAAATCTGCTTGCAGTTCTGCCAGGAATAGGATATATTGTTACTATTATTGCTATTTATAGAGAACGATGAACAAAAAATGTAAGGAGAAAATGATGAAAGAACTGATTCAGGTAAAGAATCTTTCCAAAACGTTTTCGCTTTCTGCAAAGCAGCAAAAGATTGAGGGAACGAGAGAAAAGAGGAAAACGGCTGTTAAAGGCTTATCTTTTACAGCGTATGAGGGAGAAATTTTTGGACTTTTAGGTCCCAATGGAGCCGGAAAGACGACAACACTTCGAATGTTGGCAACGCTAATCCGGCCGGATTCTGGAGATGCTATAATTGATGGAAGCAGTGTGCTGTCAGACGCAGAAGAAGTGCGGAAAAAGATAGCATTTTTAACGACAGATTTAAAATTAGAAGGTTTTTTTACCCCAAATTATCTATTTGATTTCTTTTCAGAGCTTTACCATGTGCCAAAGGAAACGATAAAAGAGCGCAAGGAAATGCTCTTTCGCACCTTTGGAATCGACAAGTTTGCGGAAGTAAAGGTCGCAAATCTTTCTACAGGTATGAAACAGAAAGTGTCGCTTTCTATTTCTTTAGTACACTGGCCTAATGTGATTATTTTTGATGAGCCAACCAACGGACTGGATGTTCTGACAGCAAAAGTTGTGACAGATTTTTTGCTGGAATTAAAAAATCAGGGCAAGACAGTAATCGTTTCCACACATATTTTCAGTTTGATTGAAAAGGTCTGTGACAGGGTCGGCGTCATTATTAACGGTGAAATGGCTGTCTGTGACAGCCTAAAGCAGGTACAGGCTGGTATGGCTTTAGAAGACCGATTTTTTGAAATCTACAAGGAAAGCGTAGGTGATACGGATGAATAACTCTGTTTTGACTATTATGAAAAAAGAACTGGCACGCTTTTTTGGCGATAAAAAGGTGGTCTTTTCAACGATCCTTCTGCCAGGGCTTATGATTTTTATTCTCTATAGTTTTATGGGAAGCGCAATAACGAGCCAGTATACCGTAGAAGAAGATTATAAGGCAGGGTGTTATATAAAAAATCTGCCCGATGATGATACATTGCAAATGATGTTAAATGAAAATTTTTCTTTTCACACGGTTTCTTCCGACGAAGAGATAAAGCAGGCAAAAAAGAAACTGCAGCAGAAAGAAACGGATTTGTGTGTTGTCTTTCCGGAAAATTTTATGGAGAATATTGCAGAAGTGTTTCCGGTAACTTCCAATGCGCTTCCACCAGAGGTGCAGATTTTTTATAATTCTTCAGAGACCGCTTCGGAAACGGCATATCAGACAATGTCTGGGATTTTAAACGAATTTGAGGGAATACTTTCCAACCGTTTTGATATTAATAAAAGTGATGGTGTAGCATATGATTTGGCAAAAAAGGAAGATATGGTGGGTTCCATTTTTTCTTCTATGCTTCCGATGCTTTTGCTGATTTTTTTATTTTCTGGAACACTTGCTGTTACACCGGAATCAATTGCAGGAGAGAAAGAACGCGGCACGATTGCAACACTGCTTGTAACGCCAGTGAAAAGAAGCCATATTGCTATTGGAAAGATTTTGGCATTATCGATTATTGCGCTGTTAAGCGGCGCTTCCAGTACAGTTGGAACGATTTTATCGCTTCCGAAATTGATGGCGGGCGCCGGAGAATTAGATGGGGCGGTCTATTCGGTCACAGACTATCTTTTACTGGCACTCGTTATTTTGTCAACGGTTTTGGTACTTGTAACGGCTCTTTCGCTGATATCTGCTTATGCCAAAAGCATCAAGGAAGCACAGACTTTTGCAACACCATTAATGATTCTTCTGATGTTAGTAGGAATTACCGCCATGTTTGGCACAGGTGCAAAAGAAGAGCTTTATTATTACTGTATTCCTGCTTATAACAGTGTTCAGTCCATGGTGCGTATCTTCCAGTTTGATGTTACAACAAATACAATATTAGTAACCGTTGCAAGTAACATTGTAGTGACATTTGCTGGTATGTTTGTGCTGACAAAAATGTTTCAGAGCGAAAGGATTATTGGTTAATTATGGTTTCTACATCTGTAATGAATTATTTGTTGGAAGTAGGGATTCTGGGGTTTGTATTTCCGCTTGTGGTATTGATGGCGTGGAGGCTTCGGACAAGAAAGAATCTAATACCGGCGCTTGTTGGAGGAATTGCCTTTTTTGCATTTGGAAAGCTGTTTGCCTCCGTTCCTTTTATGCTTTTTGTCGGCATAGAGCATCCGCTTTCTGCAGTGATTCGTTCTAATGGGATTATCTATTCCCTTTATCAGGGAATAGTTGTTGCGCTTTTGGAGGGGGCAGGCCGTTATCTTGCATTTTCTTATTTTCTGACAAAACAGAGAGAAAGCCGTCAGACTGCCATTATCTATGGAATTGGTCATGGCGGTATTGAATGCATGTTTGTAGTCGGTTGGGCAAACCTTCAGTATTACATGGGGGCAATTATTGTAAACAGTGGTGAGAAGGTAACAGAAAGCCTTCCAAAAGAAATGATACAGGATATGTCAGCTATGACAGTACCATCCTGTGTGATGAACAATTTATCCGGGCTTTTCTTATTTATATTGCAGATTGCCCTTTCGATTTTGGTATTTCAGGGAGTTCGGAATGCTGCGATACGGAAACGGCTGCTTGGGTATGCAATCTTATTCCATATGTTATTTTATCTGCCGGGCGGATTGTATCAGGCAAAGGTTGTACCACAGCCTGTAATGGTTGTTTTACAGCTTCTTGTCCTTGCACCAGCATTGATACTGGCAATCAACATTTATAAAAAAATGGCAGAAAAGGAAAAAAAGAAGGAAAAGGAGCAGCGTTCAAGCACTTCTGCACCGGAGGAAAAAGGCTGGGCATTTGCCAATAAGAAGCTAAGCAATATTGAAGAAAACAGTGAAAGAAATCATTCTAAGCCAGAAAAAGGCACTGACTGAGGAATATGTGTGGTATGGTTGAAAGCGTGAAATAAGTGCTTTTTACCAGAATGGGGGATTTTGATGTTACAGAAATATTTTCGCTTTACAAAAAAAAGAATCCTGACTTTTACATTATTTTCAATCCTGATTATTACCTTGCAGGTTCTTTTGACAGGGTCTTTAATTGCCAGGCAGAAAGTGACAGTAGATGCCGGAAATTCAGAAAGTGCTGTTATTGGTATTTTGGACAAAACAGAACTTGTCCGACAGAAATTTAAGTTTGACAGAAAAATAATTTTATCAGAATTTGCACTAAGCTTTGGTTCCTTTGAGCGGGACGCAGTTGGTGACGACTTAAAAATCCAGATGTTGGATGGGAATAACAATCTGGTATATGAGACAACTGTTCCGGTAGATACCATTACACCAAATGCTACCTATCGTGTGGCAATGGATTATACAGTCACAATACCAAAAGGGGTGACTTGCTGTATACGAATAAGCTGCAGTTCGAAGGGCAGAGAATATGATACGGTTCCAACGCTTAATACAACAAACCGTACAGATCCTAATACCTATATGTCTACTTTGAAGATGCAGACACGGAAAAAATGTTTAAATATCTCTTATACGTATTACTATCGGCAGCTTTTTCCAATAATTGCTGTTCTTTTAGAGTTTGCTGTTCTTTTTATCCTGTGTTTTGAGCGTGTATCAGAATACAGCATTACTTTCCGCAAAAAAAAGGAAAAAGGGATTCGCAAGAAAGAACAGGCAAAGCTTTTAGAAGAGCAGGCAAAAGATAAGAGAACACATAGTAAGAATATGTCTGCAAAAGTGAAGTATTCCCGTTCGAATACAATGGACAAAAAGAAGCAGAAACGTCTTCACAGGCTGCAAAAAAAGAAGAACAAAGGGCAGCTTGCAAAGGGAAAAAGGTCTTTTTCGTTAAAAGAGTTTGTCAAGTGGTGCCTGATTGAACCAAAAGTAATCAAAGGGGTGCGGATTACCATGACAATCTTAAATCCTTTGCTGATTATTTTTTGCATCGAGCTGATGAATGAAAATTTGCTAATGGGGCCGAATGCATGGATTTTTAACTGGATTTTATTGCTTGCCCTTCAGTTTTTGCTGTTTGCCTTCTTTGGAAATATGTGGGCGGCGGTACTGGCTTTAAATTGTATTTTATTTCCATCTGGTCTTGCAAACCTTGTACTGATGAATGTCAGGGGAACGCCTTTTTTGCCGTCTGACCTTCTGGCATTGCAGACAGCAACAGAAGTGGCAAGTACCTATACCATTTCTCTGACACCAGCACAGTTTGTGATGCTCCCGGCATTTATCCTCTGGTGTTTTATCCTTTTTCGAATCCGGGATAAGAAAAAGCATCCGAATCTGCGGCAGAAAGTGGTTCGCCATCTGACACCTGCTGTACTTTCCTGCTTTGTAATTGGAATTTTATATATGACACCGGTTTTGGAGACCTGTAAAATTACAGATAATGTCTGGAATAAGGTTGCTTCCAGCAGGACAAATGGATTTTATCTGAACTTTTTTATCAATATCCATTATTTAACAGTTTCCAAGCCATCTGGTTATTCACAGGAAGAAGTGGCGGAAATTTTAGAGAACTTTGCAAAGGAACCAAAAGTGGAAGAAGCATCTGTTCCCAATACAGGAAACAGTACAGCAAAATTTACGTCAAATAAAGACTACAGTACCAATAAAACCTTAAATGGAAAACAGCCAAATATTATCTTAATTATGAATGAAAGCCTTGCCGATTTTGACCAGATTGGACAGACAAATTACAACAAAGATCCTTTGTCATTTTTACATGGCATGACGGAAAATACCATCTATGGAAAGGATTATGTTTCTATTTATGGTGCTGGAACCAGTAACTCCGAGTTTGAGGCAATGACTGGCAATACCATGAAATTTTTTCCAAGCGGCTGTAATGTCTATCAGCAGTTTATGCATAGCTCAACTTTTTCCATGCCATATTATTTAAAGTCATTGGGTTACAGTACAATTGCTGTTCATCCAAGCAGCGGCGCAAACTGGAACCGTATTAACACCTATAATAGTATGCGGTTTGACCGGTTTGTGACAATAGAGGATTTTAAAAATCCAGAATATGTGCGCTATATCAGCGATAAGGAAAGCTATAAAAAGGTAATTGAGCTGTACGAAGAAAAGGAAGAAGGAACACCTCTTTTTGCCTTTGATATGACAATTCAGAACCACGGCGGTTATCTGACCAATACAAAGTGGAACGATCCTGTTTATGTCAAGGGAGCATATTATGAGGAAGCAAAGGAATTCCTTTCTGCGACAAAGGTTTCAGATGATGCGTTTGCCTATCTGGTTGATTATTTTAAAAAGCAGGAGGAACCAACGATTATCTGTATGTTTGGGGATCACCAGCCTTCGATTGAAACAGAATTTTATGAGGAGCTATTTGGGAAAAAACAAAGGGACTGGTCATTTGAGGATATTCAGAAACGGTATGTTACGCCCTTTGTGATCTGGGCAAATTATGATATTGAGGAAGGAAAAGATGTACTTCTTAGCAACAATTATTTGGAAAATCTGCTTTTAAAACAGGCAGGAGTTGAATTGCCACTTTATAACCAGTATCTTGAGAAAGTTTCGAGAGAAATTCCTGTCATGAATGTCAATGGTTACATGGATTTGGAGGGAAACTGGCATAAATATGACACCGATGAAACGGAAGTTGTAAAAGAATTGCTTCACAATTATGAGTTTTTGCAGTATGCTTATTATAGTGACATGGATAAAGAAAAAATGTGCAGCCTGTTTCAGATGCCGCAATAGCATAAAAAGCGCACTGGCTTTGCTGGTGCGCTGCAAAAATTGCCTTGCACCCGACAGGCTGTAACAAAGAAGGGAAAGGGTTAGACGAATGGAAAATAAAGAACTGGAAAAAGTGATGAATGAAATGAAAGCAAAGGGTAATGGCACATTATCAGAAGAATTTTTTGAGATATTAAAAAGTGCCACAGTCTGTGTTCCGGCAGTAATGCCACGGGATACTGACCCGAAAATAATGAAACAGCTTCTTCAAAATCCTGGACAGACACAGGCAATTCCAGAGGGGGCAAGGCCGCAACCGTGTATTCTGGAGAATGAAAAACATGAAAAGTTTTTACCTGTCTTTACTTCGGAAAAAGAATTGAATAAGGGAGAAAAGGCTCCAAAATTTCCACTGTTCTTAAATATGGAATTTTCCTCCTGCCTGGATTTTTTGCAGAAACGTCCTGACATTACCGGAGTGGTTATTAATGCCTATACCCATAATGTAGTATTTCAGTTAAATAAACAGAAAATGAAGCAGGCGCAGACAAAGACGATTCAGGTATCCCTGGAAGAATTCCATCATTTGACGCGCAATAGGATGGAGTCTTTTCATCTGCCAAAAAAGTTGTTTGAAGGAAAGGAAGAAGTGATTTCCAGACTCTGCAAGGAGCAGGGAGCGTATATGAAAGAGCTTTATGAGGAACTTTATACAACAGAGGTGGCATGTCCTTATACAGAAGAGGATTTTGAATTTATGCCATTAAATATCAGCGAAGACCTTCTTTTTGTACAGATTACAATGCCACAGAAGTATCTGATGCTAAATACTTGTCCGTCTGTCTTTGCGGCATGGGATCAGAAAGAAGAGAAAATATGGTATTATGCGATTGTAATGGAAGGGTCAGAAAAAGGACTTCACCTTCATCAGCTTCAGGAAGATGGAAAAGATGCCGATTTGGGAGCAGCGCCTTCTGAGGGCAGTGAATTAAGTACCATATTGGATTTGATTCAGGGATAGTTTTTTTAATGGAGGAAAAAGATGAAGAAAAAAATACTTATGGCACTTTGCGCCTGCAGCCTGATGTGTTCTACGTTTACCGGATGCAGTAATACGGCGCCATCGGAGGTGATAGCTACACCAGAACCGACGCCAAAAGTGGTTGATCACAATGAGGAAAAAAACTCTAATCTTGGACAGTGGGGCAGGGCAATGGGTTCGGTATTAATTTATCTGAATGATGGAAGTCCCTATTATTTTGGCGGCTACATGACAACCGAAGAAAATAAAAAATCGGCAATCAATATATTATCCTCCAGTTGGAATATTAGCAGCCGGAAAAAACTGTTAAAGCAGATTCAGCTTTTGATCGAAACGGGTGATAGAGAAAGTTTTTATGAAGAAGCAAAAGATATGGACCATATGTCAAAAAAAGAATTAAATAAAGCAATGAAGCAATTAAGTGGTGATTTGCTTATCCATTACCAGATGCTGCAATATAACTGGGAAACCTGGAATAAGAAAGGGCTTCTTGCATGGGATATGTGCAGGGTTTCCCATTTGGTTCAGTGGGGGTATATCGCCGGCTATCTGGACTGCAAAGAAGCACAGGCATTGATTGAACCTGCGGCAGAAAATTTGAAAAAAAACTTTACAAGTTGGGAAGAAGTTCAAAATAACTGGCTGGACGGCTATTGTCTTTTTGCAAATGTTGACAGAAATGCCTCCAATACGGATTACACGAACCGTCTGTCAATTTATCAAACATTAAAGAAGGAACAAAAACAAGAGGATTTGCTGTATGATGACAGCCTTTTTACCAGTGAGCTCGTTCCTGTTTCTGGTATTTCCTATCAGACGATTCTAAAGGAAATAGAACCAAAGGAAAAGAATACGAAAAAAACGGATACAGCAAAATCTGAAACCGGGAAAACAGATACAAAGCAGACAGAGATATCGAAAATGGAAACCGGTGCAAAACAGTAGAATGGAGATGATAAATGAAACGGGTTATCTTGGCATCTGCTTCGCCACGGCGCAAAGAACTGCTTTCTCAGGTAGGAGTTGTATTTGAAACGATTCCCAGTACAGAAGAAGAGGTATGCTCAGAAAGAAATCCTGCCAAGCTGGTAGAAATACTTGCTGGCAAAAAAGCAGAAAATGTGGCAGAAAAATTGACAGGAGATTATATCGTAATTGGTTCTGATACGATTGTGACAAAGGACGGAAAGGTTCTTGGAAAACCTTCTGATAGTGAGGAAGCAGTTCAAATGCTTTCCAGGCTACAGGGGGCAGTTCATCAGGTCTATTCTGGTGTTGCATTATATTTTTGCCAAAACGGAAAAAAAGAGCGACGCTGTTTTCATGTAATGACAGAAGTGGAAGTCCTGCCAATGACGAAACAGCAGATTATAGATTATATTGCAACTGGCGACTGTATGGATAAAGCAGGCGCTTATGGGATTCAGGGGGCTTTTGCAGAACATATTAAAGGAATTTGCGGGGATTATTATAATGTAGTTGGATTGCCGCTTTCTAAGTTGATGCAAGAACTACGGCCACTTCTTTAGGAAAGAGTTTCTATCAAAAAAGGCAGCAAGCGCTGCCTTTTTGTAATTATCATTTCTACTAGTTCTTTAATTTTTCAATTCCGCAAAAGCGCCATGTTTCATCGCACGGACTTTAGAAGAAAGGCCAAACAGGTTAATAAAGCCTTCTGCATCTTTATGGTTATAAAGCTCACCAGTGGTAAAGGAAGCGATAGATTCACTGTAGATGGAATATGGAGAGGTTGTACCCATCTTAATGATATTTCCTTTATAAAGCTTGAATTTTACTTCTCCTGTTACATACTTCTGAGTAGACTCAATAAATGCCTGCTCTGCTTCCCGAAGAGGAGTAAACCATTTTCCTTCGTATACAATATCGGCAAATTTATTGCCCATATCTTTCTTTGCAGTATAGGTGTCACGGTCAAGAATCAGTTCTTCTAACTGCTGATGTGCTTCCATTAGGATGGTTCCACCTGGGGTTTCATAAACGCCACGTGATTTCATGCCAACGACACGGTTTTCTACAATATCAATAATACCGATTCCATGTTTTCCACCTAACTGGTTTAAAGTGCGAATAATATCAGAAACTTTCATTTCCTTTCCATTGACAGATTTTGGAACCCCTTTTTCAAAGGTCATGGTTACAATTTCGCCTTCTTCCGGTGCTTTTTCCGGAGTAGTCCCCAGTACAAGAAGATGGTCATAGTCTGGTGCATTAGCAGGATCTTCTAACTCTAACCCTTCATGGCTGATATGCCAGAGGTTTCTGTCACGGCTGTAGCTGTTATCAGCAGAAAATGGAAGATTAATACCATGTTCCTTACAATATGCAATTTCTGATTCACGAGAATCCAATGTCCAGTGTTCGTCTCTCCAAGCTGCAATAATTTTAATGTCAGGGGCAAGTGCCTTGATCCCGAGTTCGAAACGTACCTGGTCATTTCCTTTTCCGGTAGCACCATGGCAGATTGCCGTTGCGCCTTCTTTTCTTGCGATTTCCACCAGCCTTTTTGCAATTAGCGGTCGTGCCATAGAAGTTCCAAGAAGATATTTATTTTCATAAATAGCGTTTGCCTGTACACATGGAATAACGTATTCATCGCAGAATTCATCCGTAACATCTTCAATATATAACTTGGCAGCACCGCAGGAGAGCGCTCTTTCCTCCAAACCGTCCAGTTCACTTTCCTGTCCTACATCAATGCAGACACAGATTACTTCATAATCATAGTTTTCCTTTAACCACGGAATAATCGCAGTTGTGTCCAATCCGCCAGAATAGGCGAGAATTACTTTTTCTTTCATAATTAAGTTTCCTCCTGTAATCTTATGTTTCCATCTGGAACCGTAACTTCATGCTTTAGTATAAGCAGAAATCTTTTAAAATGCAATGGTTTTTCGCATGATATTTCGAATAGATTGCATTTTATAAATATACACTAAAATGAATATTTATGCAATGTATTTTTATAATTTTCTATATTTTTGAAAAAAAGTCTTGCATAAATATAACTATAGACGTATAATAGCAGACGGGTTATGAACAATTTAATGACAGCAGTTGATATTTGATTGCGGAAATGAGGTAAATTATGAGCATCGAAGAAAGAGAAAAGTATATGGATAAAATTACGGTCAAGGCAGAGACGCTGATTGAAGCGCTTCCATATATCCGTGATTTTAATAATAAAAGGGTGGTTGTAAAATATGGCGGAAGCGCAATGCAGGACAAGACATTAGAAGAAAGTGTAATTAAGGATGTGGCACTGTTAAAATTAGTCGGCATGCAGCCAATCATTGTACATGGCGGCGGCAAGGAAATCAACCAGTGGATTAACCGGCTTGGGATGGAAACCCATTTTGAAGAAGGATTCCGGGTAACCGATAAAGATACAATGGAAGTGGTAGAGATGGTTTTAAACCGTGTCAATAAATACCTGGTTCAGATGGTAGAACATCTTGGCGTCAAAGCAATCGGTATCTGTGGAAAAGATGGCGATATGCTCCATGTAAAGAAAAAGATGCCAAATGGAAAAGATATTGGATATGTGGGAGATGTCGATATGGTCACAACAGATATTTTGGATACTTTATTAGAAAACGACTATATCCCTATTATCGCACCGATTGGAATGGACGATAAGGGTGAGACATATAACATCAATGCAGATGATGCGGCATGTGCAATAGCCGGTTCCATCCGTGCGGAAAAGCTTGCCTTTCTGACTGATGTGGAAGGAGTATGCATGAATCCAGAAGATTCTTCTTCTCTGGTTCCCGTATTGAATTTGATTGAGGCAAATAAATTAATTGAAAGCGGTGTAATCAGCGGCGGTATGCTTCCAAAGGTTAATAACTGTATTCATGCAGTTAACAGCGGCGTTAACAGGGTGCATATTCTGGATGGAAGAAGAGAGCACTGCCTGCTTTTAGAGTTCTTTACAAAAAGAGGTATTGGAACAGCAATTATAGGAGACGACAGCGAGCCATATTCCAGTGAAAAATAGGTTGAAAACTGAAAAATGGCGGATAGTACTATTTGAACCGCAAAAGGTGCGGCATGGAGGATGTATATGACAAAAAATTTGGATCAGTATTTTATTCATACCTATAATCGGTCGGTTGTTTTTGAAAAGGGTGAAGATGTCTATTTATATGATAACAAGGGGAAAAAATATCTGGATATGGGAGCTGGCATTGCTGTTTCTGCGCTGGGCTACAGCAATGAAGAGTTTAAGCAGGGAATCAAAGAGCAGATTGACAAACTCATTCACATTTCCAATCTCTACTATACAAAGCCGATTCTTAGTGCGGCAGAATATCTGGCAAAGGCTTCTGGTATGGATCGTGTATTTTTTACAAACAGTGGTACTGAGGCAATTGAAGGAGCTTTAAAACTTGCAAGGAAATATGCTTACTTAAAAGATAACAGCAGCAAAGGGGAGATTATTGCCATGGAACATTCCTTCCACGGCCGTTCTATGGGAGCGCTTTCTGTCACTGGTACAAAGCACTACCGTGAAGCCTTTGAGCCGCTAATTGGAGGGGTTTCTTTTGCTAAGTATAATGATTTGGAAAGTGTGGAAAAGTTAATTACAAAGGATACCTGTGCAATTATTTTGGAAACAGTACAGGGAGAGGGCGGAATTTATCCTGCCAGTGAGGAATTTATCAAAGGAATCCGTAAACTCTGTGATGAAAATGATATTGCAATGATTTTAGATGAAATCCAGTGTGGCATGGGCCGTACAGGAACAATGTTTGCCTATGAACACTATGGAATTTTGCCGGATATTATAACAAGTGCAAAGGCACTTGGAAATGGTGTTCCAGTTGGTGCCTTTGCGGCTGTTGAAAAGTTTGCCAAAACAATGTGTCCGGGAGACCACGGAACAACTTATGGTGGCAATCCATTGGCGGCGGCGGCTGTCTGCAAGGTCTTTGAAATCTATAAAAAAGAAGGAATTTTAGATCATGTGAGGGAAATGTCTTCGTATTTCTTTGAAAAGTTGAAGACGCTTTTGGAAAAATACCCTTCGGTTGTTAAAGAGGTTCGAGGGAAGGGATTGCTTTTAGGATTGGAAGTGTCCTGTCCAAACGGGGAAATCGTGCAAAAAGCAATGGAAAAAGGATTGGTGCTTTTAACAGCAGGTTCCAATGTTGTTCGTATGGCACCACCTCTTGTTATTAAAAAAGAACATCTTGATGAATGTTGTCATATTCTGGATGAAATATTATCTGAGATGTCATAGTGAATTGTATGATTTTTTAGGTAATGGGAAATACTAGGTTCAGGTGCAAAAGGATGCGCTTGCCTGGCAGAACTTCTGGTTTTTTCAAACACGTTCCAGGAACTCCTTTTGCGTCAATATTGGCAAAAAAGGAGTTTTTTTATGTGGGGAATGATCATATCAGTTATTTCAGGTGCTTTGATGGCATTGCAAGGCGTTTTTAATACACAGGTAACGAAACAGACCAGTGAATGGGTATCCGCTTCTTTTGTTCAGCTTTCTGCTTTGATTGTTTGCCTGGCGGCATGGTTTATCACAGGGCGGGAAAGCAGTTTTAGTGGGATTTTTCATGTCAGGCCACTCTATCTATTGCTTGGCGGGGTGATGGGAGCCTTTATCACTTATACTGTAATTATTGGAATGGAGCAGCTAGGTCCTGCAAAAGCGACACTTTTTATTATTGCCGCACAACTGATTGCCGCCTATGCAGTGGACTTGTTTGGCTGGTTTGGAACAAAGCAGGTGGGATTTGACTGGTTTAAACTTGCTGGGGTTGTTGTGTTTATAGCTGGCATTGTGATATTTAAATGGAAGGAATTGTTCTAAAAGTTTTCAAACACGCTCTAGTCAAAAAAACTTAAGAAAGAATTAAGATTTTTGTGAATTGTATCTCTTGTAATCGAACTGCAAATTCGTTAAAATAGACTTGGAGTGTGCAGCAAAGTGTATTGTTTTCATAAAGGACAGCGTTTTTCATTACTATTTAAGCCGCTAAAGGCACGGCATGGAGGGTTTTTATGAAAAAAGATACACGGATAATACTTGGTTTTTGTCTGCTTTTTTTCATCTTTGCAGGCGTTCTTTTTGTAAGACAGCAAAGGGAGAGTGCAGTTGTTACAGAAGAGGCTTTTCTGATGCAGGAGGAAGAGAAAAGCCTAGCTCTGCAAAAAAAGGAAGAACAGGAAAAAGGGCAAAAACAAAACACAGAAATACTGCCGGATGGACAGGAAGAAAAGGAATGTGCCGTCTATATTTCTGGTGCGGTAAAACATGCAGGATTGTACCGTTACATTGGCACAGCAAGAGTCTGTGATGCTGTGGAATACGCTGGCGGATTTTTAAAAAATGCTGACCAGGCATCCATTAATCTGGCGAGGACTTTAGAGGATGGGGAACAGATTCATGTGCTAACGAAGGCACAGGCCAAAAAGCAGGCGGCTGTTTCAGAGAAAGCGCCAGGCAGCCAGGCAGCATTTGTTAATATTAATAACGCTACTTTAGAGGAGTTAATGACTTTACCGGGAATCGGACAGGCAAAAGCGCAGCTTATACTGGATTACCGGACAGAACATGGGACTTTTGCCGCAAAAGAAGATCTGATGAAAATATCCGGCATTAAGGATGGCATCTACAATAAAATAAAAGACTTGATAACGATTACATAATTTAGGGGGAAACAGGAAATGGCGAGGAAGGTATTAGTCGTAGATGACGAAAAACTGATTGTAAAGGGAATCCGTTTTAGTTTAGAACAGGATGATATGGTAGTGGATTGTGCATATGACGGACAGGAGGCACTGGATTTGGCTTCCCAAAACCAGTATGATGTCATTTTATTAGATGTAATGCTTCCTATATTTACTGGTTTTGAGGTGTGCCAGCAAATCCGTGAGTATTCGGATGTCCCGATTATCATGCTGACAGCCAAAGGCGACGATATGGATAAAATCTTAGGACTGGAATATGGTGCAGATGACTATATTACAAAGCCTTTTAATATTTTAGAGGTAAAGGCAAGGATTAAGGCCATTATGCGCCGCAGTGAGCCAAAGGCTTCCAAGGCTGCCGAAAGCAAGGAGCTGTCTTTTGGGGCACTTAAAATTAATACAGAAAGCCGCCGTGGTTATATCAGTGAAAACGAAGTTAATCTGACGGCAAAGGAATTTGACCTGTTAGAGCTTTTAATGACACATCCTAATAAGGTATATGGCAGGGAAGAACTCTTAAATACGGTATGGGGATATGAATATCCTGGTGATGTGCGTACAGTAGATGTACATATCCGCCGTTTGCGGGAAAAAATTGAAGATACCCCAAGTGAGCCAAAGTATATCCATACCAAATGGGGGGTGGGATATTATTTCCAGAAATAAATTATGGATTGGAAGCTATGAAATAGGAAACTGTCAGTAAATTGTCCAAGTCAATCATTGGCAGTTTCTAAGTTGGAGGAACTGTTTTGAAGGAGAAATGGAAAAATCTGTGGTACAGGATACGCACGTTGCGGGTACAGGTATTCTGTGTGATGTTTTTAGTTGGAATTATTCCGATTGTTCTGCTTTCCAACATATTGTTAAAAGCGTACAATGCCCAGATTATTTCCCAAAAGACAGATGAACTTCAATCTTATGGAAATGTTATTTCAAACCTAATACTTTCTTCGGGCTATCTTTCTGGAAGGGAATCTAGTGAGGTGGATCGGGAAACAAAAGAGGTGGCAAATGTCTATCAAGGACGTGTTATGATTGTTGACCAGAATCTGAATATTGTAAAAGATACCTATGATCTGGAGCAGGGAAAAATTGCGATTTCTACAGAGATTGTTCAGTGTTTCAATGGTTCCAATGAAAAATATGTCAACGAAATCGGTGATTATATCCAGCTTACGCTTCCTATCATAGAACCGTCCAGTGAACGCACAATTGGAGTTATTCTGATTAGTTTTTCTACCAAAAATATTCATTTAATTGAGGAATCGGTCAATTATCGGGCAATTCTTCTTTTAATTGTTTTTGCAATTTGTATCTTTATTTTTTCCCTTTTGTATTCGTCTCTTTTGTCCAAACCTCTTTTGAAGGTAACAGAGTCAATTGATGAAATTACAACAGGGGATCTGGATGTTTCTTTGGAACTTAGTACATATTCTGAATTAATATCCGTATCGGATTCTTTCAATAAAATGACAGGTTATATACGGGATCAGGATACAGCACGGCAGGAATTTGTTTCCAATGTCTCCCATGAGTTAAAGACGCCTCTGGCTTCTATGAAAGTACTTTCTGATTCTCTTTTGTCTCAGGCTGGTATGCCGGAAGAATTGTATCGGGAATTCTTAGTGGATATTACTAATGAGATTGAGCGTATGACAAAAATCATTAATGATTTGCTTTCTATGGTGAAAATGGATAAAAACAAAGCGAAAATGGTAATTCACAATACCAGTATCAATGAATTGCTGGAACAACTTTTAAAAAGACTCCGCCCCATTGCCGCAAAGCGGAATATTGAATTGCTTTATGAGAGTTACCGCCCGGTTGTCGCTGATGTTGACGAGGTCAAAATATCCATTGCCCTGAACAATCTGATTGAAAATGCGATTAAGTACAATTATGATGATGGCTGGGTGCGTGTTACTTTAAATGCAGACCATAAATTCTTTTATGTCAAGATAGAGGATTCCGGTGTTGGGATTCCAGAAGAGTTGCAGGATAAGGTTTTTGAACGTTTTTATCGTGTTGATAAGGCCCGTTCCCGTGAAACAGGCGGAACAGGCCTTGGTCTGGCACTGACCAGAAATTCGATTTTACTGCATCGTGGTTCGATTAAACTTTATAGTAAAGAAAAGGAAGGTACGACTTTTACGGTGCGTATTCCATTAAATTATGTTGCCTCCGATGCTAGTACAACCCAATTTAATTAACCATATGTATCAGTCGGTGAGAAGAAAGGGGTATTTTCGTGAAAAAAAACAAGAGAATCCAGTCTTTTCTTAGATATAAAATATTCCTGTTTTCTTCTGTTTTGCTGTTTTCCCTGGCTCTTGCAGGATGTGGGAAGAAAAAAAACAGTGATGCCGAAGGATTTTATATCTATTGTTTAGATGCCAGTGACACGAAAGTTGCTTTTGAGAGGTACACTCCAATAGGGGAGAGTACCGATGAATTAATTCTTGAACTGGTCAGGCGAATGGAAAAAGAGCCAAAGGACATTTCTATGAAAAAAGCAATTCCGGACAATGTAAAATTAGACGAATATTTTTATAATGAGCAAGGTGATTTAAGTCTGTACTGGTCTGCTTCATATGGCAATTTTACAGGAGTTTCTGAAATTTTGCGCCGGGCGGCAATTGTAAAGACGCTCTGCCAGATTCCGGAAATAAAAAATATCCAGTTTTATGTTGCCGGACAGCCTTTGACCGATTCCAATATGAATGCGATTGGCTTTATGACGGCAGATACTTTTATCGACAATACCGGAGAAACTGCCTATATGCAGACTGCCTCTTTAATTATGTATTTTGCGGACCACCAGGGAACATGGCTTAGTAAAGTGCCGGTGGAAATTACTTATGATGCTACGCTTCCTATGGAACAGCTTGCGATGGAACAGTTAATGAAAGGCCCAGACTCTATTGAGGGAGCGAAAAACCTGTTAAAAACAGTGCCAGAGGGAACAAAAATCAATAAAATCTCAGTAAAAGAAAATACCTGTTATCTGGATCTTTCTTCTGATTTTATGGAGAAGCGTTCTAATATTTCCGATGAAGTTGCTATTTATTCCGTTGTAAATACCTTAGTGGAACTTCCGGCTATCAATAAAGTGCAGTTTAGCATTGATGGCAAACAGGTGCTTTTGTTTGATGACAGGGTAAATTTTGGTGAGCCTTTTGAATGTAATTTAGATCTTGTGAAAAATTAGATTTTGTTAGAAGGGAGGTGCGCCTTTTGATCAGACGCCCATTTTTGTGGGTGGCGGGCATTCTTTTTACTGCTTTTTTTATGCTGCGTCTTTTTTATGGGGCAGACCTTGACAGGCAGTATTATTCTATGGATTCTTGCTTTGAAGATACTATGGAAGCAGTGGTATATGGCACATTAGACCATATTGAGCAAAAACCCGCTTCTTACTATTATTTCTTAAAAAAAGTGTCAGTCTGTCCAAAAGACAGCAGACAGTGTTTTTCTTTTTCTGATTTTCTTGTGATAACAAAAAAGACAGAGGACAAGGAAGGTACAAGTCCTGCATGTTTTTCTTATAATCAAGTGGTTCCTGGCAATCTTTTAAAAATATCTGGAACAATCTATCCCTTTTCTTCTGCTACAAATCCTGGCCAGTTTGATGAAAAAAGTTATTATAAAGGGCAAAATCTCTATTATAAAATAATGGCAGCCGATATTTTGATTCAGGACAAAAAGGAATATTTCTGGAAAAAATCGCTTTTTAAATTGCGAAATGCCCTTTTTTGTGTCTATCAGTCTTGTATGAGTGAAAAAAATGCGGGGATTGTTTCGGCGATGTTACTTGGAGAAAAATCATTACTGGATGCAGAGGTAAAATCACTTTATCAGACAAGCGGCATTGGCCATATCTTAGCAATCAGCGGGCTCCATATCTCGATTCTATGTGCCTTTTTTTCCTGGTTTTTACAGTTCCTGCGAATTCCACACCCATTTCCTTTTTTCCTAACTGTTTTTTTCATACTTGGATACGGTGCGATGACAGGATTTGGTATCTCGACAAGCCGTGCCATTATTATGATGATTTTTCTTCTGGCAGGAAAGGAGCTTGGAAGAAGTTATGATGCCCTGACAGCGCTTGCCTTTAGTGCGGTTCTTCTTATTATTCAAAAGCCGTATGCTGTGTATTCTGGAAGTTTTCTTTTATCCTATAGTGCGGTTCTTGGAAGCGTGGTAACCTATCCGGCACTGAAAAACTTTTTTTATGGTACAAAGAAAGAAAAACAAAGCGATAACCGCAATCAAAAACGTTTCTTGCGGGAAAAACAGGCAAATAGCCGTTTTCCAAAAGTAGCTGCTTTTCTTTGCCTGCTGCCGCAAAAGATTCTTTCTTCCTTTCTTTTTAGCTGTGCCATTTGGATTACAACACTTCCAGTTATCCTCTCGCTATTTTATGAAATTCCAGTCTACAGTATTGTATTAAACCTTTTGATACTTCCTTTTATATCAGTTCTTGTAGTGATTTCTCTTATTGGAGGAATTGTTGGGCTATTTTATCTGCCCATTAGTAGATTTGTTTTAACACCTGCAGAGTGGTTACTAAATAGCTATGAGTTTCTTTGCCAGCTTTTTTTAAAACTACCAAAACCAGTTCTGGTGATTGGCATGCCTAAATTGGCGCAGGTTATTTTTTATCTTCTGATTCTTACACTGCTTCTTTTTTATTGGAATCAGGTATACGAAAAAAAGAATAATTTTGATAAGATTTTGCCAAAAAGATTCTTGAACGGTTTTCCATTTAAAAAGCAACAGAACCCATTTTTTATCTTTGAGCGAATTGGCTCGATCTTTCTTTTTCTTCTTGCGGGAGTCATTCTTTTTTACCGTCAACCGTTAAAAGAACTGCATATAACTATGTTAGATGTCGGCCAGGGAGATGGGATTTTGATACAGTGCGAGGGAAAAACAATTTTAATTGACGGTGGAAGCAGCAGTGTTACAAATGTTGGAACTTACCGGATTCTTCCCTGTTTAAAATATCATGGGATAAGAAAAATAGATTATATGATTATGACACATTCCGATGAAGATCATATTTCCGGGCAGCTTGAACTGTTGCAGAACTGTTCTAAACAGGGAATTTCGATTGGATGTGAGATAATGCCATATCTACCAAAAATGCCTTATACAAAAAATGATATCAAATTGCAGAAAGCGGCTGCACAGGCAAATATTCCTGTGCGTTTGATCAGTACCAAAGATTTTATACAGGTTGGGAAGCTTACCCTTTTTTGCCTGCATCCTGTGAAAGAGTTTACCAGTGATTCAGTAAATGCCTGTTCTACCGTATTAAGTCTTTCCTATCAATCCTTTTCCATGCTTTTTACTGGTGATTTGGAAGAGAATGGAGAGGAGGCGCTCTACCACCTTTTGGCAGAAAAAAGCAGTGGGGGTATGTTGGCAGGAGAACAGGACAGTAAAAAGAACATTTTTCATTTGCTGCCAGAAAAATATGATGTGTTAAAAGTATCGCATCATGGATCTAAATATTCCACAAAAGAAGAACTTCTTGCGTATCTTTCACCAAAAGCTGCCCTGATTTCCTGTGGAAAGAAGAACCGGTATGGCCACCCTCATAAAGAGTTGCTGGAACGTTTAAAAGCCTGTAACAGCCGAATTTTTCGGACAGATGAGGGTGGGGCAGTACAGCTTCGCTCTGATGGAACTGATTTTTTTATACATAGCTATCTGTCAGAAGGTATGGATTAATGTGTCAGTAACAATGGTATACACACGGCTGCATTTGCAATAAACTATTCGTTTGACGGATTTTGGTTAATACTATAAAATAAGATATTATTATAAAATAATTGCTGCTTTATTTTTGGAGGTCATTTATGAAGAAAACTTTTTATGCTGTTTTCGCAGTGCTGTTTGTCATTGCGGTAGGAATTTACTATTATGCTACATTTCCTTCTATTAATATCCATGAACCGGTATTCTGGGGCGCACTGCTTATAATTTTTATGGTACTGACTATATTTTTTGCGGTAAAAAGCCTGCGGGGAACGTTAAAAAACAACCGTTTTGCGTTTCAGGACGTAAAAAGCTTTCCAATACTTGCTAAATTTTTTCTGACGCTTTCCATACTTGTTGTGGTATTTTATATCGGAGGAAGTATTGCGGGAAGTACAGTATTTCGTGCCAGGGCCTATGCGTCATTATTAACAGTGAAAGAGTATGACTTTAGCGAGGATATCGAAGAAACCAATCAGGTCACTGATATTGCACTGATGGATACAGAAAGCGCCAGAAAGTTTGGAAAACGTAAAATTGGTTCTCTGTCTGATGTGGTAAGCCAGTATGAGGTGGAGGATGATTACACCCAGATTAGCATACAGGGACATCCCATGAAGGTGTCCGGGCTGAAATATGCCAGCTTTTTTAAATGGTGGAATAACAGAGGCAATGGAATACCAGGCTATGTAAAGGTAAATCCGGTAAATTCCGAAGCAGAATATGTGGCATTGAAAAAAGGCATGAAATATGTTCCATCAGGATATTTTAACTACAATCTGCAACGTCATGTACAGCTTGCCTATCCTACCAAAATTATTTCTGGCTATCATTTTGAGATTGATGACGAGGGGAACCCTTTTTATATCTGTCCTACAATGAAACCACGGGTAGGCCTGTTTGGTGGAATGGATGTCAATGGAGTGATTATCTGTAATCCGGTCGATGGCGTGTGCAGTTATTATCCGGTAAACAAAATCCCTGCCTGGGTAGACTGCGTTTATGAGGGAAATCTGCTTACAAAAAAATATGACTGGTTTGGTACTTTTTCTGGTGGATTTATCAACAGTATCATTGGCCAGAAAGGCTGTAAAATTACGACCGATGATTTTGGATATAAAATTATTGGGGATGATGTATGGGCATATACGGGTGTTACTTCCGTAAATGGCGACCAAAGTAATATTGGGTTTGTATTAATGAACCAGAGAACCAGTGAGGCAAAATATTATAAGGTGTCTGGGGCAGAGGAACATTCTGCGATGGAGTCTGCCCAGGGAACTGTACAGGAAAAACGGTATGAGGCTTCCTTTCCAAGTTTGATTAATGTATCAGGGCAGCCAACGTATATTATGGTATTAAAGGATTCTGCCGGGTTGGTAAAAATGTATGCAATGGTAAATGTCGAGCAGTACAATATCGTTGCTACTGCCGCCAGCCAGACAGAGGTGTTCTCAAAATACCGGAAAATGATAGCGGCAAATGGGGAAATAACGCCAGATGAGGAAAGCTGGCTGGAAAGGACAGTAACAGTAGAAAGTGTGCAGTTTGTTGAAACAGATGATGGTACGGTAGTGTATGTAAAAGATACAGAGCATGGGGTTTATAAACAGGCATTTCAGGATAATGAAGACCTGATTCGTATCTCAAGAGGAGATGTGATTAAGGTCTACTATGAACAGGTTACGGAAGATGACAATGAAATTCATCCATTACGGAAATTTGAAATTTTAGCAACGCCGTCACCGGAAATGAATCAACAGCAGTAACCATCATAATACAACAGGTGCTTTTGACGATGAAAAACAACATGACAAACAGAATGCTTTGTGTTACAATAAGGTAAATTTTGGTCATTTTAGGAGGATAATAATGGATTACAAAAAGGCAGGAGTTGACATTAAGGCAGGCTATAAGGCCGTAGAGCTGATGAAAGAGCATATTGCGGGTACGATGCGCAGTGAGGTATTAACAGATATTGGTGGATTTTCCGGCGCATTTTCCATGGAGACTTTTAAAGGCATGGAACAGCCAACACTGGTATCGGGAACAGATGGTGTTGGTACAAAGTTAAAGCTGGCTTTTGAAATGGACAGGCACGATACCGTAGGAATTGACTGCGTAGCAATGTGTGTCAATGATATTGCCTGTGCAGGTGGTGAGCCATTATTTTTCTTAGATTATATTGCCTGCGGAAAAAATGAACCGGAAAAAATTGCGGCAATTGTTTCCGGGGTGGCAGAGGGCTGCCGTCAGTCAGGTGCGGCATTAATAGGCGGTGAAACGGCAGAAATGCCTGGTTTTTATCCAGCGGATGAATACGACCTTGCCGGTTTTGCAGTTGGCATTGTAGACCGCAAAGAAATGATTACCGGAAAAAATATCAAAAAAGGGGATGTTTTAGTAGGAATTGCTTCTTCAGGAATTCACAGCAATGGATTTTCCCTGGTTCGAAAAGTATTTGAGATAAAAAAGGACTCTTTAGATAAAGCATATGAATCGCTTGGCGGCAAATCGCTTGGCGAGGTCTTGCTTGCACCTACGATTATTTATGTAAAGGCTTTACGTGCGGTGAAAGAGGGCGGCATTACCATCAAGGGATGCAGCCATATTACAGGCGGCGGGTTTTATGAAAATATTCCAAGGATGCTGCCGGAGGGCTGCCATGCACAGATTCAGGCAGACAGCTATGAAGTTCCTCCTGTCTTTGCGATGCTTGCAAAAGATGGTAATATCGCAAGGGAAATAATGTACAATACTTATAATATGGGGATTGGCATGATGCTTGCGGTTGCGGCAGAGGATGCAGACAAGACAGTTGAATTGATTGCAAAGTCCGGCCAGAAAGGTTTTATTGTCGGGGAAATTACGGACGGGGAAAAGGGTGTTACCCTTGTATAGAAAAGAATGCCAATAAATTATGGTACTGTTTGAGCCATAAAAGTGCGGCAGGGAGGATATTTATGCAGAATATTGCGGTGTGTGTGTCTGGAGGGGGAACAAACCTTCAGGCAATTATAGATGCGATAGAAGATGGGACAATCAGGGATACTAAGATTGCGCTTGTAGTCAGTAATAAAAAAGATGCGTATGCTTTAGAGCGTGCCAGAAAAGCAGGAATCGAGGCTAAATATATCAGCCCGAAGGACTATGAGGATTTGGATGATTTCGGATGGGAAATGTCACAGATTTTTTTTGAACATAAAGTTGATTTAGTTGTCCTGGCAGGTTATCTGGTGATTATTCCGTATAGCCTGGTCATGAACTATGCAGATAAGATTATCAATATCCATCCATCGTTGATTCCTGCGCATTGCGGCAAGGGGTATTATGGGCTGAAAGTCCATGAAAGCGTTCTTGCTGCCGGCAATAAAGTGACAGGGGCTACGGTACATTTTGTGGATGAAGATGCTGACCATGGCCCGATTCTTTTACAAAAAGCGGTAGAAGTACAAGAGGGCGATACGCCGGAAATTCTTCAAAAAAGGGTGATGGAACAGGCAGAGTGGAAAATTTTGCCGCAGGCAATTGATTTGATTGGACAGGGAAGAGTTACCATTACAGACGGGATTGCCCATATAACGGAAAAATAAAGCGAAGAGAGGAGCGTTGTTTGCATGAAGGTTTTAATCGTTGGAAGTGGCGGCCGTGAGCATGCGATTGCATGGAGTGTCGCACAGAGTAAGCGGGTAGATAAAATTTACTGCGCACCAGGAAACGGAGGAATCAGCCAGTATGCAGAATGTGTTTCCATTGGAGCAATGGAATTTGAAAAGCTGGCAGATTTTGCAAAAGAAAAAGAGATTGATCTGACAATTATCGGAATGGACGATCCGTTAGTCGGTGGAATTGTTGATGTTTTTGAAGAAAGAGGCTTACGGGTATTCGGTCCGCATAAAAATGCGGCAATTATTGAAGGCTCTAAAAGCTTTTCTAAGGACCTGATGAAAAAGTACCATATTCCAACCTGCCATTATGAAGTGTTCCACTCGCCAGAGGAAGCATTGCTCTATCTGGAAACCGCATCGTTTCCAGTTGTTTTAAAAGCAGACGGTTTGGCGCTTGGAAAAGGTGTTTTAATCTGTAATACACTGGAGGAAGCAGAAACAGGCATCGCTACATTAATGCTTGACAAGCAGTTTGGTTCTGCCGGGGAAACGGTTGTGATTGAAGATTTTATGACTGGACGTGAAGTATCGGTACTGTGCTATTGTGATGGAACACATATTAAACCAATGACAAGCGCACAGGACCATAAAAGGGCAAAAGACGGTGACAGGGGATTGAATACAGGTGGTATGGGAACTTTTTCACCAAGTCCTTTTTATACTGAAGAAATCCAGAAAATCTGTGAAGAGCAGATTTACCAGCCTACTATGGATGCGATGAAAGCAGAGGGAAGGGATTTTGTCGGAATTCTTTTTGTCGGGTTGATGTTAACAGAAGATGGGCCAAAAGTCTTAGAATACAATGCACGTTTTGGAGACCCGGAAGCCCAGGTTGTCCTTCCGCGTATGAAAAATGACATCATTGACGTGATGGAAGCATGCGTTGATGGAAAATTACCAGAGATTGACCTTCAGTTCGAGGACAATGCGGCAGTCTGTGTTGTCTTGGCTTCTGACGGTTATCCGGAAAAATACGATAAAAATAAAAAAATTACCGGTCTGGAAAAATTTGAAAATAAGGATGGTTATTATGTTTTCCATGCTGGTACGAAAAAAACAGACGATGGCGTTTTTACAAACGGCGGGCGGGTGCTTAGCGTGACGGCAAAGGGAGCTACGTTACAGGAAGCAAGAAAGAACGCTTATCAGGCAACAGAATGGATTTCCTTTGAAAATAAGTACATGAGAAATGATATTGGTAAAGCAATTGATGATGTAGAATAGGAGGTTATAACAAATGTATTCATTGAAAGAAGTAGAAAAATTTGATTCTGAGATTGCACAGGCAATCGAAAACGAGACAGGCAGGCAAAGAGAAAATATTGAGCTGATTGCTTCTGAAAATCTGGTCAGCAGGGCCGTTATGGCAGCAATGGGAAGTACACTGACCAATAAATATGCGGAAGGATATCCGGGAAAGCGTTATTATGGCGGCTGTGAGCATGTAGATGTAGTAGAAAATCTGGCCCGGGACCGTGCCATGAAGCTTTTTGGCTGCACCTATGCCAATGTGCAGCCTCATTCTGGCGCACAGGCAAATATGACCGTATTTTTTGCCTTGATGGAACCTGGTGATACCTTTATGGGAATGAATCTGGATCATGGAGGACATCTGACACATGGAAGCCCTGTTAATCTGTCTGGAAAATATTTTAACTGTGTTCCTTATGGTGTTAATGATGAGGGCTTTATTGATTATGATGAAGTAGAAAAAATTGCGAAGGAATGTAAGCCAAAGGTAATTGTGGCAGGTGCAAGTGCCTATGCACGAAAAATTGATTTTAAGCGTTTCCGTGAAATCGCAGATTCTGTCAACGCTTATCTGATGGTGGATATGGCACATATCGCAGGACTGGTTGCTTCCGGATATCATGAAAGCCCGATTCCTTATGCCCATGTGACAACAACAACAACCCATAAGACACTTCGTGGCCCGCGTGGTGGCATGATTCTATCCAGTGAAGAGTTTGCAAAAGAAATTAACTTTAATAAAGCACTGTTCCCGGGAATTCAAGGTGGCCCGTTAATGCATGTTATTGCGGCAAAGGCCGTTTGCTTCAAGGAAGCCCTGGAACCAGGTTTCAAAGAATATGGTAAAAGCATTATCGATAATGCACAGGCTCTTTGTAAGGGACTGCAGAACCGTGGCATTAAGATTGTTTCAGATGGTACAGATAACCACCTGATGTTGGTTGATCTTGCAGATAAGGGACTGACAGGAAAAGAAGTAGAAAAGTGGCTTGATGCAGCACATATTACCTGTAATAAGAATACGATTCCAAATGATCCACAGTCTCCATTTGTGACAAGCGGCATCCGCCTTGGGACAGCAGCCGTATCTACCCGTGGTTTTAAGACGGATGATATGGATAAAGTAGCAGAGGCAATTGCTATGGTGATTGCTGATCCGGAAGGAAATAAAGCGAAAGCAACAGAGATTGTAAAATCCTTGACCGATAAATATCCTTTGTATGAATAAAATCTTGTTTGTCTTGTAAATATTGGCTTTATAAGGAAGGGAGGCTTACTATGTCACCAAAAGAGCAAAATTACGAAAATCTGGCAGAGGGCATTATTGAAAAGCTGGCACACCGGAATATGGAAGGGTATTACTGTAAAGACCGCGAGGAGGCAAATGCAAAAGTAAAGCGTTTTCTAACACCAGACTGTTCGATATCATGGGGCGGTTCGGAAACAATAAAAGAAATTGGGCTGTTAGATGATTTGTATGAGGCAGAGGGGGAATATGAGCTGTTAGACCGCAAAAAGCCTCATCCGGGCATATCAGAGAAAGAATTTTATGGCAAAATGGTAACAGCAGACTTTTTTCTGATGAGTACCAATGCAATTACAATTGATGGCGAGTTAATAAATATTGATGGAAATGGAAATCGTGTGGCATGTCTTTGCAATGGCCCGTCCAATGTTATTATTGTTGCGGGTATGAATAAAGTAGTATCGGATGTTAAAAGCGGAATTGCCCGTGTAAGAAACATTGCTGCGCCGCCAAATGCAGTAAGGCTTCAGACAAATACACCATGCATGGAATATGGAAGATGTGCAGACTGCCTTTCTGACGGATGTATGTGCTGCCATACGGTTGTCACCAGAATGTCCCGTACACCAGGAAGAATCAAAGTGATTCTTGTCGGTGAAGAACTTGGTTATTAAGGGGAGTTTCGGTGGACACTATAAAATTAATTGAAAAACTGGGGCAGGAGCATATTCTGGAAAAAGAGGAATATATTTATCTGATTACATCCTGCCAGAAAGAAGAAACAGAGCTATTATTTGAAAAAGCAAGGAGCCTGCGGGAAACGTATTATCAAAAAGAAGTATTCAGCCGTGGATTAATTGAATTTACGAATTACTGCAAAAATAATTGTCTGTATTGTGGTATCCGCAGTAGAAATACCAAAGCAGAACGTTACCGCTTGAGCAAAGAAGAAATTCTTTCCTGCGCAGACGAAGGATATCAGCTTGGATTTCGTACTTTTGTCTTACAGGGCGGGGAAGATAATTTTTACAGTACAGAGGAAATTGGCAGCCTGGTTTCAGAAATCAAAAAGAGGTATTCAGACTGTGCGGTTACTCTTTCTGTTGGAGAACGGGAGCATGAAGCTTATCAATATTGGCATGATTGTGGGGCAGACCGCTATCTGCTCCGTCATGAAACAGCCACAAAGGAACATTATGAGAAGCTTCACCCGCCGGCCCTTTCTTTTGAACACCGGATACAATGCCTGTATGATTTGAAAGCAATTGGTTATCAGGTTGGAGCCGGATTTATGGTAGGTTCCCCGTATCAGACAGCAGAATATCTGGCAAATGATTTGTTGTTTCTCAAAAAATTAATGCCGGATATGGTGGGGATTGGGCCATTTATTGCACAAAAGGATTCCCCTTTTGCCGGGTTTCCCAACGGGACATTGGAACAGACGTTATTGTTGCTGGCAATTATCCGCCTGACGCTTCCAAATGTGCTATTACCATCAACAACTGCACTTGGAACGATTCATCCCAAAGGCCGTGAGCTTGGAATTTTAGCGGGGGCAAATGTTGTAATGCCAAATCTTTCCCCAGTGTCTGTACGCAAAAAATATGAGCTGTATGATAATAAAATCTGTACAGGCGAAGAATCGGCACAGTGCCTTGGCTGCTTGTCAAACAGGATGGATTCGATAGGCTATCAGCTTGTTTCCAAGCGTGGGGATAGGGTTTGAAGTTTGTCTAGTGCATGAAAAACCATGCTAAAAGGAACAAAATGTTTGGTGCGGTTTTTTATGTCAAATCTAAAAAAGGAGGTAAAAGGTTATGTGTAAATGTAGAGGTAAGGCAGGAAGTCTTGCAAATGCAAAAAATGAGGCTTCTGTCTGTGTGACAGTAAATGTAACAAATATCGTAAAATATATTTGTTTTGCAGGGATTGCTATTGTAGGAATTATTTTTGGCACAAAATGTTATGCAGAGTGTACCCGGGAAAACAGGAAAGAGGAATAAGGAGTTTATGGGCAAAGATTTATTTATCGCCGAAAAACCGAGTGTTGCCAAAGAGTTTGCCAAAGTGCTTGGTGTTAATGGAAATGCCGGAAATGGGTATCTGGAATCGAATGATTCTGTTGTTACATGGTGTGTTGGCCATCTTGTGACAATGAGTTATCCGGATGCCTATGATCCGGCACTGAAAAAATGGTCGTTACAGACACTGCCGTTTTTACCGGAAACCTTTCTCTATGAACTGATTCCTGATGTAGAAAAGCAGTTTCGAATTGTAGCAGGGCTTTTAAACCGGAAAGATGTTACACGAATTTATGTCTGCACAGATTCTGGGCGGGAAGGAGAATATATTTACCGTTTGGTGGATCAGATGGCAAACGTTCCAAAGACAAAGGAAAAACGGAGAGTCTGGATTGATTCCCAGACAGAGGAAGAAATTCGGCGTGGAATTGCACAGGCAAAGCCCCTGGCAGCATATGACAACCTTTCAGATTCTGCTTATTTAAGGGCAAAAGAAGATTATCTGATGGGAATTAATTTTTCCCGGATACTTTCCCTGAAATATGGCAGGGCGGTGATGGATTATCTGAACAATGGCAAGTGGACAGCGATTTCTGTCGGGCGTGTTATGACTTGTGTTCTTGGTATGGTAGTCCGCAGGGAACGGGAAATCCGAAGTTTTGTGAAAACACCATTTTATCGTGTAACAGGAAGTTTTTCGTATGCCGGACAGTCCTTTGATGGGGAATGGAAGGTAACGGAGGAATCCAAATATTATCAGACTCCGGTTCTTTATAAGGAAAACGGTTTTAAAGAGAAAAAGGACGCCATGGAACTTTGTGGTTTTCTTGGTTTTTTGGAGCCGCTTTCTATACATACTGACAAAGAGTCAGGGCAGGACGTTTTTGGCGGTACCGGAGTAAAAGCAGTTGTCACTAATGTAGAAAAAAAGAAGGAGAAGAAAAATCCGCCTCTTTTATTTAATCTTGCAGAACTCCAAAATACTTGTTCGAAACTTTTTAAAATCAGCCCGGATGAAACTTTAAAAATCGTACAGGAACTCTATGAAAAAAAACTTGTGACATACCCCCGTACCGATGCCAGAGTGCTCTCTACAGCAGTTTCAAAAGAAATCCAGAAAAATATTGACGGTCTTTGTAACTATCCGGTTGTTTCTGAAATTGCAGCAGGTATTTTAGCACAGAAAAGCTTTCAGGGACTTGCAAAAACACGCTATGTCAATGACAAACAGATTACAGACCACTATGCGATTATCCCTACCGGACAGGGGCTTGGCGCTTTAAACAGCGTCAGCCTGACAGCCAAAAGAATGTATGAAGTGATTGTGCGGCGCTTTTTATGTATCTTTTACCCACCAGCAGAATATCTAAAATCCAGTATTGTGACAGAATGTAAAAAGGAATCTTTTTTTGCAAACTTCAAGGTAATGACCAATGCCGGTTATTTGGAAATTGCCTCTGCCTCATTTGCCAAAAAAAAAGCAGGAGAAGAAGATTCCGTAAAATCGGAAGATTCGTCATCAGAAGAGCAGACCATTGACCAGGCTGTGCTTTCTATGATTCATGGATTAAAAAAAGGCATGGAAATTGATTTTTCTTCTACCGCAATCAAAGAAGGGGAGACTTCTCCCCCTAAGCGGTACAATTCTGGTTCCATGATTCTTGCTATGGAAAACGCCGGACAGTTAATTGAAGATGAAGATCTTCGTTCCCAGATTAAGGGAAGCGGAATTGGTACAAGTGCGACCAGGGCAGAAATACTAAGTAAATTAGTTAAGATAAAATACCTGAATTTAAATAAAAAAACGCAGGTCATTACACCAGAGCTTTTGGGAGAGATGGTATATGATGTTGTCAATACCTCTATCCGTCCCCTGTTAAACCCAGAGCTTACCGCAAGCTGGGAGCTTGGACTTACGCAGGTAGCGGAAGGTACGATTACAACCGAAGAATATATGGATAAATTGAATGGATTTATTACAAGGCGGGTGCAGGCAGTACGGCAGACGAATAACCAGGTGATGCTTCATCAGATGTTTGATCAGGCTGCCGCCTATTATAAGACAGTTTCCAAAAAGGCAAAAACACGCCAAAACGGGAGGTAACTACATAATGTATGAGCAATTAAAAAATAAGACTTTATTTAATTTGGATGAAACAATTGCAAAAGATATTTTTAAAGATGTAACATTTCCATGGGAAGTTCTTCCCCTGATTAAAGATTTTATCATTACACTTGGCGAAAGTCTGCCAAAAGAGGATTATGAACATCCAGAAGAGGACATATGGATTGCCAAAACAGCATCAGTTGCAGCAACAGCTTCCATTAGCGGACCATGCATTATCGGAAAAAATACAGAGGTACGCCATTGTGCATTTATCCGTGGCAGTGCAATTGTCGGGGAAAACTGCGTTGTAGGAAATTCCACAGAGTTAAAAAATGTGCTTTTGTTTAATAATGTACAGGTACCTCACTATAATTATGTCGGTGATTCTATTCTTGGCTATAAATCCCATATGGGCGCCGGTTCTATTACCTCCAATGTAAAATCCGACAAAACACAGGTGACAATCCAGTATGAAGGAGATGTCATTCATACCGGACTGAAAAAAATGGGGGCTGTTCTTGGGAATTATGTGGAGGTCGGCTGCAACAGCGTCTTAAATCCTGGTTCTGTAATTGGAAGTAATACAACGATTTATCCGCTGTCCATGGTACGCGGTTTTATCCCCAAAGGAAGCATTTATAAAAAGCAGGGCGAAATTGTAGGAAAATTGTAAAAAACAGGTAGACGAAACTGCAAATTTGTCCTAAAATATAGAGAAGGACTGCGACTTGTTTCGCAGATAAAAAGCATAATTGAAAGGAGCAGAAAACATGATTTATTCACAGGAAGTAGAAAACATGTGCCCAGTTGCTCAGGGTGTTAACCACGGTTGCGCACCAATCCCTGAAGAAGCAAAGTGGGTTAAGGCAAAAGAAGTAAAAGATATCTCTGGTTTTACACATGGTGTAGGCTGGTGTGCACCACAGCAGGGTGCCTGTAAACTGTCTCTGAATGTAAAAGAGGGTATTATTCAGGAAGCACTGGTTGAGACAATCGGATGTTCTGGTATGACACATTCTGCAGCTATGGCTGCTGAAATTCTTCCAGGACGTACTGTAATGGAAGCTTTAAATACCGATTTGGTATGTGATGCAATCAATACAGCTATGAGAGAGCTTTTCTTACAGATCGTTTATGGCCGTTCCCAGAGTGCATTTTCAGAGGATGGCCTGGCAGTTGGCGCAGGTCTTGAGGATCTTGGTAAGGGACTCCGCTCGCAGGTTGGTACAATGTATGGTACTTTAAAGAAAGGTCCACGTTATCTGGAGATGGCAGAAGGCTATGTTACAGCAATTGCTTTGGATGCAGATGATTTAATCATTGGTTACAAGTTCGTTAGCCTCGGTAAGATGACCGACTTCATCAAGAAGGGTGATGATCCTAACACAGCATGGGAGAAGGCTTCCGGGCAGTATGGTCGTGTAGATGATGCTGTTAAGCTGATTGACCCAAGAACAGATAAAGAAATCGAAAAATAATATAAAGGAGGCAAACGAATCATGGCATTATTTGAATCATATGAAAGAAGAATTGACAAGATTAATAGCGTATTAAGCAGCTATGGTATTTCTTCGATCGAAGAAGCAGAAAAGATCACAAAAGATGCTGGACTTAATGTGTACGATCAGGTTAAAGGCATCCAGCCGATTTGTTTTGAAAATGCATGTTGGGCTTACACAGTAGGCGCAGCAATTGCAATTAAAAAAGACTGCCGCCGTGCGGCAGACGCAGCAGCAGCAATTGGTGAAGGATTACAAGCATTTTGTATTCCTGGTTCTGTAGCAGATACCCGTAAAGTAGGTCTTGGACATGGTAATCTCGGAAAGATGCTTCTGGAAGAAGAAACAGAGTGCTTCTGCTTCTTAGCTGGACATGAGTCCTTCGCAGCAGCCGAAGGCGCAATCGGTATTGCAGAAAAAGCAAATAAAGTACGTCAGAAACCTCTCCGTGTAATCTTAAACGGACTTGGAAAAGATGCCGCACAGATTATTTCACGTATCAATGGATTTACATTTGTAGAGACAGAATATGATCCATACACCAACACCGTAAAAGAAGTGTTCCGTAAGGCATACTCTGACGGGCTTCGTTCTAAAGTTAACTGCTATGGTGCAAATGATGTTTGCGAAGGTGTTGCAATCATGCATAAAGAAGGTGTTGACGTATCTATCACAGGTAACTCAACAAACCCAACACGCTTCCAGCATCCAGTAGCTGGTACATATAAGAAAGAATGTATAGAACAGGGTAAGAAATACTTCTCTGTAGCATCTGGCGGTGGTACAGGCCGTACGCTCCATCCAGATAATATGGCTGCAGGTCCAGCCTCCTATGGTATGACAGATACTCTTGGACGTATGCACTCTGACGCTCAGTTCGCTGGTTCTTCTTCTGTACCTGCCCATGTAGAAATGATGGGACTGATTGGTGCCGGCAATAACCCAATGGTTGGTATGACTGTAGCAGTGGCCGTTTCCATCCAGGAAGCAGCGGACGCTGGGAAATTCTAAGAAATATCCATTTTTAGGGGATTCCGTTGTCATAGAATGTCAGAAAAAGCTACGGATTTTTCCACGTAGCACACAAATATTAAGCATAAAAAGACCGTTACCCAAAGCAGGAGGGTAGCGGTTTCTTTTTGGAATGAATAAAGGGCATCTGCATTTTACAGATACCCTTTAATATGGTTTTATGTAACGGTCATTCCCCATACTTAGAATATTGTGCCAGACAGCAAGGAATAATCCTTTAAATGCTCTAAAATGATATTCTGGACATATTCAAGAATGGCAGCAGTATCATAAGAGAGCATGAGTATTTTTCTTTAGATGATGTGATGGCGATAAGCGGGGAGAGACGAGAAGAACTTTTGCAAAGGATAGAGCAATGCAGACAGGAATTGATAGAAGCCGGAGAAAACCCGGACGAATATTTCAAGCCTGTAGAGTCACAGAGGGCAGAAGTCTATTACTTTCCTAACGGTTTGCATTAACGGTAATTTGTACTTGAAACAAAAGCTGAAACATGATATATTATAGATACAAAAGAGGAAACAACCGCCCACAAAGTGGTTGACCTCCGGTAGCAGTAAAGCCTACCTTCACCGGGCAAGTGACAAGGTAGGCTTATTTATTTTCGCTTATTATTCCTATCTATGTAGGTAAGCAGTGCAACAAGAAACGTTCCGAAAAGAATTAACAGCGTTAAAACTTCGTATGTACTCATATACACCACCTCCCCTCTTTTTCAAGTTTAGGGAGGCTACCACCTTGCAACACGATTGTTCCTCCCCGATATTTTACCATATTCTTTCTTTTGTGACAATTCCCTATCAAATTTTATTGACACAGCTTTATGTGATGTATAAACCGTCAAAATATCTTTTCTTGTTATTGTTGTTATGAAAACCGTCAAAATATATCGACAAATAGACTAAATGACAGTATGATAGAACTATCAAAATATCTATAGTTTATTTGATAAAAGAAAGGCGGTATTATTATGTGTAATGTATATAGTTATATGAGAATAAGCACATCAGAGGAAAGAGATTTACAGAAGTTTACCCGTCAAGAAAGTGCATTGCAAAGATATGCGAAAGAAAATGATATTGAATATCTATTAGAGTTTAGGGAAGATAAAAGCGGAAAGAATTTTACAGAGCGTAAGCAATGGCAAAAGCTAGAGAGCACAGTGCAGCCAGGAGAATTGATTTTTATTGATAATCAGACAGTAAGCACGCCATATATCAAGCAGTTACTGAATGTGGCAAAGGCACAGAATTTAGTAGCGAGGACAAGCCTTGAAAGTACTGTAAAGCTATCGCTGATTGTGGAGCTGGACAGAGTAGAGCAGGAAAGAAAAATAACAGTTCAAAGAATTAAGGACGGAATAGAAGCCAGTAGCAAACGTAGTGGCAGAGCAACAGGGAAACTTGATAAAATGTCAGACGAACTGGAAGCGGATATACAGTTCTTTATTAAAGATTTGACAGGATAAGACAGATTAAGGAAAAGGGCTTGCGAAAGCTACGAACAGGCTGGGCAAAGCGTGAGTTGTTAGAAAAATTTGATATTGTGGAAGCCGGGGCATACAGAAACAGTATGAATAAATTCAATGAACATGGGTTTACTTCTACGGTGGAGTATATCGCTTTACGCAAGGCAGAATTACAGACCGAGTATGAAAAGCATAAAAGACAGGTAGAAATTATGCTTGAACAGAGAAAAAGAAAGTGTTTGTAAGTGTTCAAAAATAGATAAAAATTTAGATGCGTTACACACAAGTAGTGCACAGGTAACGCACATGAGGCTTGAAGGTACCGTAATCTACCAAGGGGGATGCGGTACCTTTTTTTGTACTACTGGCCAGAAATGGAAAGTCGTTTTAAGTTTGCATTAATGGAAATACTTGAAGAAATAGGTACAAAAGACAGAAGTTTAATGCCCTGAAGTTTACCATTCACGTTCGCCGATAGCGTCTTCCACATCCAGATCAATGTCAAACCATTTTAGAATATATTCTACTGCTTCGCCGATGCTTTCTCGTGCGCCGGTTTCTAATTCGCTGTCATTCTCTTCGAATTCTTCCTGTAAATCATTTATTGCCAGCGTCATTTCGTCAAATTTATTTTGTATTGTTTCTAAATCTTTTTCTCCTGTTTCCAAAAAAACTATAACATTTTGTACTAATTCTTTTACTTTGTCTACCAGGAAATCTGGAAAGCTTGAGTATTTTTGCTTTGTTACTATTCCGTGAATAGTAACAAAGCCTTTTCTTATGTTTTAAATACCTAATCGTTTGCAGATCTCTGTAAAGTTGATATACAAATCATCATAGATATTGACCTTGATAGCTGATTCAAAGGAAAGCTGGATGGAAACCTCATTTTTCTCAAAATAATTAACGGTAACCGTTTTTCGCCTTGGGTCAACAATCCAGTATTCCCGTACTCCGTAATTCTTGTAGTAGTATGCTTTTTTGATATAATCATCAGATGGATTGCATGGAGAAACAATTTCAATAATAAAGTCAGGGGCTCCATTACATCGTTGTTCATCCAGTTTGTCCTTGTCACATACAATCATAATATCCGGTTGAACGATGGTAAGGGGTTCCTTTGATAGTATTACATCAAAGGGAGCAGGAAAGACTTCACAATTTCCATTCTTTTTTTGGATGTAAGTATAAAATGTCGTTATTAAGTCTGTAATCAGGGCTTGATGAATGCGTGATGGGCTTGCCATGTCATAGACGATACCTTCAAAAACTTCTACACGTTTATCATCCGGCAGGGCTTCATACTCTTTAAGAGTAATATATCCTGGCTGTGGCTGTAATGCTGATGCCATGGTATCACTTCCTTTCCTGGTTATGGTATGTGGCTATATAGGCATAACGGTTGCCGCTTAACGGAATATTGTTGTCAAGCTGAGCAATATTGGTAGCTTCCATGCAAAAAATAAATTTATTTTCACCATTAAATCACCTTCAATATAAAGCATATGATTGAAGATTGCAAGCATAAAATTAAAATAATCAGGCAAAAACTATATCATATCGTCCTTCCTGAACGACCTTATCTACAATCTATCCCGATAACTGAACCACTACCGGCTAAAGCCGGTAGGTTCGAATTGCTGCTAAAGCAGCCTAAAGTTGTCTCTGCTCAAGGTTATTGATTTTCTCCTCCACTCTTATCCTATTTCAAAGTTATCTGAATTGCTGCTCTCTTGAATATCTTGATTTCGAATATACTCCCTGATAATTTCATCTGTTACATTTCCACTGCTCGCAACAAAATATCCTCCCGCCCACAAATGCTGTCCCCAGAATTGTTTGTTCAATTCTTTATACTCCATTTGCAGTTTTCTGGAAGTATTCCCTTTCAGATACTGTACTAATTTACTGGCTGACAAACGCGGAGGAACTGAAACCAATAAATGTATGTGGTCACTCCCTACATGCCCTGCTAATATTTCCACTTCATTATTCTGGCAGATCATTCGTATCAGTTCCCTTGTTCTCAATGCTATCTTCCCTGTAATCACTGGCTTTCGGTATTTTGTTATCCAAACCAGATGATACTTGATATCATATGTGCAATGTGACGATTTTCTGTAATTTTCCATATAGCTCACCTCAAGTTTAGTATTCCAACTTTTCTTTATTCTAAACTTGAAGCTATGGGGTTGACCTAAAGGTTTCGCCTTAAGGCGAGGGTTTTAACCCCCTTATACAGACAATAAAGAAGGGAATATATACGAAGTGTACAATGGTTCTGGGAAAGAGCCTTGGGATAGCGCAAGCAAAAAAGATAGTCAAAATAACAGACATATGCAGGTTAACAAACTGATGGAGCTCGATAAGATAGTTCCAGACAGCATAAGGATTCCGGCAATCCATGAAATAGAAAAAATGAAGCCGGAATATAAAAATAGGAAGAAGCAATAACATAAAGCACTTTATAAGGCTGAAATTTCATAATAATTTCGTTCACAGTGGAATGTACAAAAACGTCTAATTCCTTTTTTGATAGATAAGCGATGCTCTTCCGCGTTTGCAACACCGTTGTATTTTTCAAACAGGCGTTAAACAGAATTGTTTTTTTGTTAGCAAGTCCTTTGACCGATTTGAGGTAATTATAGAGAAAAATCAGGAACACGGGATAGCATGCTTGAACTCATTGGTGTATGAGAATGCAAGTTTGGAAAAGCAAAACGACTTCATGTGGAATAAATTTTTCCGGGATATTGTTCATGGTCTTTGAATGTGCGAATAACGGTTTGGTCAAGATTACGCACACGATAGATGCTGATTAGGATTTGATATAGAAGTATAGTCGGAATGTTGTAGCTTATGACATATTTAATTTTAAATCGCTATAGATAATATAAAGAATATTGTACCATACAACTGAAAATAACAGCTAAGAAGGCAGAGATTCAAGAGAGTCCCTGCTTTTTTGTGGGCAAAATTCAACTTCCCTGCCCTTATTTTACCGCAAAGGGCAGGAGATTTGCATAGCAAAGCACTTTCTTTATCAAAAAAAAATCTTAGGAAAGAAAGAGCGAACCCATACCATTGGTATAAAAAGTAACCAACAATTTGTATTGCCGATGTGTTCATTATCCATATATAAATAAGTAAGATTATTAGCCCGAGTATCAATCAAGAAGTATATTTGATTTTACAAATAAAATATTACCACAATCACAACGCCGGAGCGTACTTGAATTTTCAAACAGCTCCGGCAGAATAATAAAAATGTAGGTAATGTGTGCATTGACAGGACGATTTTGCTGTGGCAATCAGAAAAAAGACAAGAAAGTTTCTAAAAAAGCCTTATTCTACAGAAAAACATATTTTAATAGAAATAAAACAGCCAACACATACATCAGACCACTGACTTTTTTCTCCTTTACCTTACCGGTAATAAGGTTCAATGCCACATAAGAAATAACTCCCATAGAAATACCTTCGGATATGCTATAGAAGAACGGCATAGCAACGATACAGATATAATCGGGAATTGCTTCTGATATATCATTAAAATCAATATTTACAACATTTGTCAACATATAGAAACCAACCGCCACAAGAGCAGGTGCCGTTGCAAAAGATGGAATTGCAAGGAAGATTGGCGACAGGAATAAAGAGAGGCCAAAAAGGATTGCTGTTGTCACAGCAGTGAGGCCTGTCCGCCCTCCTTCTGATACTCCAGAAGCACTCTCTACAAAAGTTGTAGTAGTAGAAGCGCCTAGTACAGCGCCTGCCGTTGTTGCGACGGAATCCGCAAGAAGTGCTCCTTTGATACGTGGAAGTTTTCTTTCTTCATCTAACATATTTGCCTTAGAAGATACACCAATCATGGTTCCAATGGTATCAAACAGATCAACAAAAAGAAAAGCAAAAATAACGACAACAAAATTTAAAGAGAATACATTACTAAAATCCAATTTTGCAAAAACTGGTGTCAGACTTGGAATCGTTAATCCAGAGCTGAAATCCGGAAGAAGTCCATAAAATCCAAGTTCTGGATTGGGAACATATATCCCTATAAACTGACAGATTATTCCAAGCCCCCAGGTAATCAGTATTCCCCACAATATATTTCCTTTGATGTTTTTGACCACAAGAATTCCTGTAATAATAATGCCAATAAGAGCAAGAAGAACGGTAATCCCTACATCCTCAAAAGATGCTTGTACTCCGTTAACTGAATTATAACTATCTAAAGAAAATAATTGAAGCAATGTTGAGCCTCCAATAACGATTTTAGCGTTTTGCAGGTCAATAAACGCAATATACAGACCAATCCCTACACTGACCGCTGACTTTAAATTAATTGGAATTGCATTAAAAATCGCTTCACGCACATTTGTAAGAGAAAGAATAAGAAAAATAATTCCTTCTACAAATACCGCTGTAAGCGCAACCTGCCAACGATATCCCACTCCCTGTACTACGGTATAGGCAAAATATGCATTCAACCCCATACCAGGAGCAAGAGCAAAGGGATAATTTGAAAAAAGCGCCATCAAAAAAGTACCAATCAGCCCCGACAGCACCGTTGCCGTAAAAACTGCCCCCTGATCCGTACCTGCCGCTGCCATGATGCCTGGATTTACCGCCAGAATATATGCCATTGTCATAAATGTCGTAATCCCGGCAAGTATTTCCGTTTTCACATCTGTGCCATTTTCACTTAGCTTAAAAAATTTTCTAACATTTTCATTTCTATACCCCGTCTTTCTCAATTTTGAATGCCCTCTCAAAATTGAGAAAGCATTAATAAGTAGTTTGAAAAGAACTCTCAAACTTCCTTTTAGGAAATTTCAGATTTCATCAATTTCTTATTGACTTCTAAATTTGACAACCGCAACATAACTATTCATGGCCAGTTTTTCGCATGATGTTTAGAATAGTCGTGAATAGTAACACCACAACACTTCTAAGTTTATCAAATCACTCTGCCAAAGTAAACAAATTTCTACAATATTTTAGGTTAGGGCTACTATTCACACTTTGACCAAATTCGAGGATTTCTGGCATATTTTATGCCAAAAGTACGAGAGCGCATTTGAAAATTGCTTTTTGCAAGATGTGCTTCACACTTTGTGGGAGATTTGCCTCAAATTTAGGAGGTGTAGCGGGCTACATTGACTAAATTTGGGGCAAATATAGCACAAAGTGGGGAGTGCAGATTGTGAGAATGCATTTTCAAACACGCTCTCGTTTTGAGGCGCCATTTTACATGAATTTTGCAAAATGTGTGCATACAGCGTTGAAAACACTGCTGTTACTGGTAACAGATGAACAGTAAGCTGTTAAGAAAAAATAACATGATATTGACGATTCTGTAATTCGTGTGTATAATAATTATAATCAAAAGAAATTTCAACATATGTTAATGTGTAATTTTATAATTGAACCAGATAAAAAGGATATAACAGAAATGGATATTAAAATTTACCATACACTGCCAAAAGAAGCTATAGAAATTCGGGAAACGGTCTTTGTACAGGAACAGGGTTTTTGCGAAGAATTCGATGAAACAGACCAGAAGGCATGGCATCTGCTTTATTTTGAGCAGAATGTCCCAATTGGCACCTGCCGTTTCTTTAAAGAGCCATCAGAGGAACGTTATCTGATTGGGCGGATTGCCGTTTTAAAAGAGTACCGTGGAAAAAATGTTGGTTCCTGTTTATTACATAGAGCAGAACTTGAAATTGAAAAAATGGGTGGGAAGAGTGCTGTTTTGCATGCACAGGAACAGGCAAAAGAATTTTATCAGAAGCAGGGTTATTGTGAATTGGGGGAAATTGATTTTGAGCAGGATTGCCCACATACCTGGATGGCTAAAAAATTGGATAGAAAGGAAACAAAAAAAGAATGAATGGTGTTAAGAAAAAATTAGGTTTTGGTTTTATGCGCCTGCCAATGAAAAATGGAGAAATTAACATTGAAGAGACCAATAAAATGGTTGACGCTTTCCTTGCAAATGGCTTTAACTATTTTGATACAGCGCATGGATATTTGGAAGAAAAAAGTGAAAATGCGATACGGACTTGTCTGACGGATCGCTATGACAGAGACCAATATATTTTGACGGATAAACTAACCAACAGCTATTTTAAAAAAGAAGAGGATATCAGGCCGTTTGTAGAAAAACAATTAAAAAACTGTGGCGTAGAATATTTTGATTATTACTTGATGCATGCCCAAAGCGCAACTCTTTTTGAATATTTTAAAAAATGCAATGCCTATGAAACGGCATTTGCTTTAAAAGAAGAAGGAAAAGTAAAACATGTCGGTATTTCGTTCCATGACAAACCAGAAGTATTGGAACAGATTTTAACGGAATATCCTCAGATTGAAGTAGTGCAGATTCAGTTTAACTATCTGGATTATGACGATCCTGCCGTCGAAGGGAAAAAGTGTTATGAGATCTGTAAAAAACATGGGAAACCCGTGATTGTGATGGAACCGGTCAGGGGCGGTAATCTTGCAAAACTTCCATTGGCGGCAAAAAATATTCTGGATGAACTGCAAGGTGGGAGTGCTGCCAGCTATGCCATACGGTTTGCCGCAGGTTTTGAAGGGATTGAAATGGTTCTTTCTGGAATGAGTGATTGTGAACAAATGGCAGATAACATTAGTTATATGACAGATCTTGTTCCGTTAGATGACAAGGAACAGGAGGCTCTTGAAAAAGTAAAAAAAATACTCCGCAATAAAAATCTGGTTTCCTGTACCGGATGCCGTTATTGTGTAGCAGGATGCCCAAAAAAAATAGCAATCCCAGATGTATTTGCCGCTATGAATGCCAAACAAATCTACCAGGATTGGAATGCCGATTATTATTATAATGATGTTTATACAGAACCAGGCAGAAAGGCATCAGATTGTATCAAGTGTGGAAAATGTGAAGAAGCATGTCCACAGCATTTGGAAGTCCGAAAGTTATTGGAGGATGTCGCAAAAGAATTTGAAAAATAAGGTAACAACCAGTTCAGTTTGGTTCGCTTTTCCCGCAAGGAATGGTTTAAACTTTACTTTTTATCTCCCTCATGGTAAAATATTTAGTGAGTAGCACAGACAATCGCAGCTGCAAGTGCCGAAAGGCCGCAGGTGAGGAAAGTCCGGGCTTCACAGGGCAGGATGCCGGATAACGTCCGGTGGAGGTGACTCCCAGGCTAGTGCAACAGAAAATAACCGCCGACAGATGTCGGTAAGGGTGAAAAGGTGAGGTAAGAGCTCACCGCGTCTTTGGTAACAAAGGCGGCGGCTGTAAACCCCATCCGAAGCAAGACCGAACAGGAATAATACGGCGGCCCGTCGTGTTCCGGGTAGGTTGCTGGAGCCTGATGGCAACATCAGGCCTAGATAGATGATTGTCTGATACAGAACCCGGCTTACAGTGTTACTCATATTAAGCGTGAAGTGAAATTTTTACAGGCATTGTAAAGAAGCATCTATTTTAAAGGTGCTTCTTTTACTTAATTCACGATACTAAAGTGTGTTTCAAATAGCTGTGAATAGTAACAAGTTATAGTATATAACCTAAAATAGAAAGGAATTATTATATGAATTTAAAACTAAAGGAAAAAATAACAGAATCGCTTTCTGCTGTCTTACCAATCACTGCGATTGTGCTGGTAATCAGCATTGTTCTGTTTCCGGTTGATTTGGGAGCGATTGTGCTATTTTTTGTCGGCGCTATCATGCTGATTATTGGGATGGGATTTTTTCAGCTTGGGGCAGAGATGGCAATGACACCTTTAGGAGAATGTATCGGCGTTCAGATGTCAAAAACGCACAAGGTTTTTGCAATATTATTGATTGGATTTTTCATGGGACTGATTATCACCATGTCAGAACCGGATTTGCAGGTTTTAGCACAGCAGGTTCCTGCCATTCCCAATATGACTTTGATTTTAACTGTCAGCGTGGGAGTTGGAATATTTTTATCACTTGCAATTGCCAGAATCATTTTTCAGATAAATCTTTCCACGATACTGATTGCTTTATACATTATAATTATAGGAATGTCTTTTCTGGTTCCAAAAGATTTTATTGGTGTTGCATTCGATTCCGGCGGTGTGACAACAGGCCCTATGACGGTTCCTTTTATTATAGCAATGGGTGTTGGACTTCAAAATGTTTGTCGGAATCTCTTTTGACTCCGGCGGGGTTGCCAGCGGTCCGATGACAACGACATTCTTGCTGCCGCTGAGTATCGGAGCATACGAAGCAATGGGAGGCAATTTAATGATGGATGCTATTGGAGTGGTGTCACTGGTTGCCTTAACGCCTTTAATCGCAGTCCAGATTATGGGGCTGCAGTATCAGTATAAGTTAAATAGGGAAGAAAAGAATGTATTTACAGAAATAGAAGTATCGGATGAAATTGACGATATCTATGAATTTGAGGAGGAATACGGAGATGACAATCCACAATAAAAAACATATGCTTCAAATGTTATTTATCATTACAACGCCAAAACTTACAGACAAGGCATCCCATCTGATGAAAGAAGGCAGTATTCCAATACAATACCATTTTTGCGGACAGGGAACTGCTTCCAGTGAAATTATGGATATTCTGGGATTGGGAAGTATTGACAAAACAGTAATTATGAGTATGATGCCCAAATTCTTTGCCGATAAAATGTTATCAAAATTACAGAGTAAATTACATTTCGGATTTCCAAACACAGGCGTTGCTTTTACTGTACCAATATCTGGCGGAAGTTCCCAAATGGTAAAGCTTCTGGATTCGATGCACGAGAATAATACTGATGAGATGGCAGAAAAGGAGAAGAGAATAATGAGTGAATGTGAGTATACCATGTGATTATGGCAATTGTAAATCAGGGCTTTAGCGAAGAAGTTATGGCAGCAGCAAAGAAAGCAGGAGCTACAGGCGGTACTGTTTTTCAGAGCCGTCGTGTGGGAAGTGAATACACTATACAGTTCTGGGGGATTACGATACAGCCAGAACGGGAAGTTGTACTGATTCTTTCATCGAAGGAAAATAAATTGGAAATAATGAAAAACATTGGAAAAAGCTGTGGCATGCAGAGCGAGGCTCATGGTATCGTGTTTTCTGTCCCTGTTGACAGCATGATTGGGATAGAACGTGTCTAAGTCTTGCAAAAAGCAATTTTCAAGCACGCTCTAAGAGGAAAAAGGTATTATAGTAAACGCATAAAATACATGCGCTTACTATAATGGATGCGCACGGATACACATAGGAAGTTATGAAAAAATTAGTTACTTTTTGTTTGGCATTTGTATTGGCATTTTGTTCTGTTCTGTCAGTCCCCTCACAAGTGGACGCATATACCATTTCTTCGAATATGAAATGGTGGGCAAATGACAAATTCGGGATGTTTATCCATTTTGGGGCATATTCTGAATATGGTCACGGAGAATGGGCGATGAGCGTGGAAAAAATTTCCAAAAAGAAATACCAGGAAACGATTGCTTCCAAGTTCAATCCAACAAAGTTTAATGCAAAGACCATTGTAAATTATGCAAAAAAAGCAGGAATGAAGTATATCGTTATTACGGCAAAACATCATGAAGGGTTGGCAATGTGGGATACACAAGTAGAAAGTTTTAAAGATTACACGGGTCAGAAAACATTCAGTCTACAGCAGTATACACCTTTCGGAGAAACAGGCCGGGATGTTCTAATGGAATTAAAGGAAGCATGTGAAGCAGAAGGAATTAAATTTGGTCTGTATTATTCCATTATTGACTGGAATCATTCCTCTCAAGAATTTGGCACAAACTTTACAAAAATGGCTTCGATGAAAGCACGTGAAAATTATATTACAGATATGAAAGCCCAGTTACAGGAACTTGTTACGAGATATAATCCATCTGTTATGTGGTTTGATGGGGACTGGACCTATAATAAAGGAAAAGCAACGCTTTCAAACTGGTGGACAAAGGCTGATGGAAAAGCTCTCTATAATTATATGAAAAAAATCAGTCCTGATATTATTGTAAATGAAAGAGTATGCCGTGGTTTTCAACTTGGAGATTTTGAGTGTCCAGAACAGTCTGTTCCAGTGGAGGCACCAGACCGCCCATGGGAAACCTGTCAGACAATGAATAATGCATGGGGATATGATGTTTCCAGAGAAAATTCCTATCGTACGGCAAAATCCATTATACAGGAGCTTGTTACGGTCGCTTCCAGAGATGGGAATTACCTTTTGAATATTGGGCCAAAAGGTGATGGGACAATGACCTCAGGTAGTAAGAAAATCTTAAATACAATAGGAACCTGGATGAAAACATATGGTAATAGTATTTATGGAACAACAAGAAGTCCAATATCCAAAGAGCCTTCCTGGGGAACTTATACCAGAAAAGGGAAAACCGTTTATACTCATGTCTTTCAATGGCCAAAAAATAAGAAGATAACCGTATCCCGTTATAAGAGTAAAAAGTTGAAAAAGGCATATATTTTATCAAAACCAAACACAAAATTAAAATATACGGTCAAGGGAAAGAAGATTACGATTCAGGTGCCAAAAAATGCACCAAATAAAAAAGATACTGTTATTGTAATGGAATACGCTTAAAAATTATTAACCGTTCCTTACAGAAAATGGTTTAGAAAAGGATTAAGATAGCTATGGATGCGTATGCTTTTCAAAATGGACAACAAAATATAGAGATTCAGATTATCCGCTCTAACAGAAAAAGTGTGGCACTTGAAATAAAACAGGAGGGGAACGTGGTAGTGCGCGTGCCAAAAAGCCTTCCGAAACGGGAAATTGTGGACTTTATCGAAAAACACAGAAACTGGCTTATCAAAAAACTAACTTTGCTGGAACAACAGCTGTCTTATGAAATCCCACCTGCTGACCAACTGACAAAAGAAGAAAGCAACCAGATGCAGGAACTGTTTTCTTCCAAAGTGGCATATTACGCAGCAGTTATGGGGGTTACTTATGGCAGAATCACCATTCGTGACCAGAAGACACGGTGGGGAAGCTGTAGCAGTAAAGGTAATCTGAATTTTAATTACCGTCTGGCATTCCTTCCAGAAGAATTGCTGGATTATGTTGTAGTCCATGAACTTGCTCATCGCATTTATATGGATCATTCTGAAAATTTCTGGCAGAAGGTCTCACAGTATTTTCCAGACTATAAAAACTGCAGGAAGAAATTAAAGGAAATACCAATTTAACACATTCTAATGCTGGACTGTTACCATAATTTATGCTATGATATTACTGTATAGCGGAAAATATAGCAGGGGGTGAATTTACTATGCGATATATTGTAGAAAAAGGGGAACATCAGACAAGGGAAAGATTATGTAAGCAATGTTCCAGAAAACTTCCAGATGCTTATAAGGAGGACATTTGTCCGGCCTGTGCGGAAATTAATCTTTTTTCTGAAGTGAAAGAATACATCCGAAATAATGAAGTGAATGAACAGGATGTTGCTTCACATTTTGATATTCCGATTGCAAAGGTTCGTACCTGGATTAAAGAGGGAAGAATCCAGTATAAAAGTGATCCTGGTGAAAATAAAAATATCACCAACCTTTTCTGCCAGATCTGTGGAAAAAAGATTGCCTTTGGCGTAGTCTGTCCAGAGTGCCATTCTCTTGAACAACTGAAAGTTGTGGCAGCCAATAACCCATTCCCGTCAAATAAACCTGGTGAAATGCGTTTCCTGGGAAAATAATAAAGGATAAGACAGCAGCAATAAAACTGCTGTCTTTTTTTATTTATTATGCCAAACATATTTTCCGAATTTATGTTCGCTTTTTTCTTGACAAACATTCGTTTGTCTGCTATAGTAATACTACCATATGGCAAACGAATGTTCACAAAGGAGGAGGTTTCATGCATAAATATCATTTCACCCTGTCACGTTATTATCCTATACAGATTGTCAGCACTATTTTCATCCTTTCCATGCTTTTTTGTGGGGAATATCATGGAACTGAGATTTCTTCTAACAATATAGAAGCAGTGAAGCAGAATAGCGAGCTTAGTTTTAAATCCATTTCTGTGTCAGAACACGATACCTTATGGAGCATTGCAAAAGAGAATTATCCAAATGACTATTATGATTCTTTAAATGACTATATCAAAGAAATAAAACGCTGCAATTCCCTGGTTTCTGACTGCATCAATGCTGGAAGTTCTCTTATTGTACCAATTTATATACCAAAAGAAGAGTATCAGCCTTCATCGTATATTATAACTAAAACATCAGCCGTTACTGTTCACTCCGTTACCAGTAACAGCAACATTTTCAACGCTGTATGCACACATTTTGCAAAATTCATGCAAAATGGCGCCACAAAACTCGTACTTTTGGCATAAAACATGCCAAAAGTCCTCGAATTTAGTCAATATGTAAATAGTAACCATCCGTCTTTCTATAAATATACTATTTTTTGCCATAATATTGAACTATCTTTCCATTATGATATAATGAGCCTTGGCAAACAAGGCAGGTCACAATTCACTATAACATAAGAGAAAGGAAAGACAGAAACCATGAGGTATGCAGGCAAAAGAAGATGGATTAAGATACTAACCATTTTTGTATTATCGTGTATTATGTTACAGAACAACAACACAGCATTTGCCAAATCAAAAGGAGATGCGATTCCAGAAAAGGAAGAAATCATAATAGGAGAAGGAGAGGGTGCACAGGAATATGAAACAATTTCTACAGAAGCCCAGTATGCAGGAACATCGTCCCATTGTTCCTTTCCTCTGATTCAGTGGGACAATATCTGGATGGCTCCAGCAAAGACTATATTTTCTGATGTTTTAGGATGCTATTATCAATATTCAAAAGAGGAAAAAAGTGTCTTGATTACAAGTCCAGATAAAGAAAATTCTGTTAAATATACTTTAAATAGTAAAAGTGCGCTTGTTAATAACAAAGAAGAGTCGCTTCCAACAGAAATTATACTTGTTTCGAAAAAGGACAGTGAAAAAAGTGATTATATGATTCCTCTGGATTTTACTATGCAGTCCCTTGGTTATACCTATTCTGTCCAGGAAGAAAAGACGGACGACGGTACGGTTTCCTATCATTTGTTGGAAATTCAGCAAAAGTATCTATATTATATTACAGCAGCAGATTTATCCTATGACAAAGAAGCATACAACAATATGTTGATTGGTGTTGTCCTGCAGGAAAATACGGCTTTAGCCCAAAATATGATACAGGGATTTACACTGGAATCAACCTCTAAAAAAAATGTAAAAATTGTTCAAAGCGCCGCTGACTATTCTGTAACAATGCAGTTTTTAAATACATATAATCCATTCGGAACAGTTACAAAATCCATTAAGAATGGAACTACAAAGAGTATTAAAATCTGGGAAACAGACGATAAAACTACCTGTGTCCAAATTAATTACAACCAGAAGAAGGAATATACCAGTGAAATTTCAAAAGATGGTGGAATGATTACTCTGTCAAAAGGCAGTTTTTCCATGAAAGTTTTATTACCAGACAAGGTAACATATTCTCAGATTACAACAACAGATCAATACTGGAACCAGAAATTTCTTATTATAGTTCCGGGAAACCAAGTTAGCTTTTATAAAGAACATGCTCCAGTAGATAACAGTTCTTCTGTCACAAAAATCAGTGTTTCCCAGACATCAGACAAGAAGAATACCCAAATTGTGGTAACTACAAAAGGGTTAAAAGGATATAAACTGGAAAAGGGAAGCGGATATTTTACAGTATGCGTGGGAAATCCAAAAGATATTTATCAAAATATAGTATTAATTGATGCAGGGCATGGTGGAAAAGATGGTGGAGCTTCCAAAAACGGATTAAAAGAAAAAAATCTGAATCTCACAATCGGCTACAATCTGATTAATACATATTTTGAAAAGAAAAATTCACCTGTAAAAGCTTATTGGACAAGGCACAATGATACTTTTGTCAATTTATATGAACGTCCGACCTATTCTAAAACATATCAGGCAGACTTATTTGTAAGCCTGCATATGAACAGTGCGGGTTCTTCCACCGCAAATGGCACGGAAGTCTATTATTCCAGCTCAAACAATTCGAAAAGCTTTTCAGGTATTAACAGTAAGCTTTTTGCTCAAAAGATGAAAGATACACTGGTAAGTACCTTAGGAACAAAGGACAGGGGAGTAAAACAGGCCGGCTTCGTCGTTATGAAACAAAATACGGTTCCTGCCATATTAATAGAACTTGGGTTTGTGACGGGAAGCACTGACAGCAAAAATTTGAAAAAAGAAGCTTTTCAAAAGAAATCTGCTAAAACAATCTATCAGGGAATTTGCAGCACATTTGAATCCTACCCAACAGGACGTTAAAAGACTACATTTGTAGATTGAAAAATTTGTTACATTTATCTATTGACGTTTTTGTACTTCGATAGTAGAATATACATATTACACTTTATTTTGTTACCAGTTCCATAGTTACTATATTACTGGTAACAAAGTGAAGAGAAGATAGTATTAAAGTATTGTGTTAGAGCGTGTTTGAGTATTGCTTTTTGCAAGATGTAAATAAATTAATTGATGTAAAATGCACTTGGCGACTGCGCAGAAGATTTGTGTTCTGCAGCTTGCTGCAGGATGATTTTCTTATGCGCAGTTACTTATGCTTTTATAATTCTACTATTGTAGGATTGTAATTCTATAATAGTAGAATTTTTATGTCACTTTTACATTGTCCTAACATAACTATATTCGGAGGTATGTAAACATGAAAGAAATACGATTACATGAAGGTGAATTAAACGTCATGGAATTGTTATGGTCTAACAAAGAACTGGCAGCAAAAGATATTTCCAAAATTATCAAGGAATATATTGGCTGGGAAAAAAATACAACATATACCGTGATTAAGCGTCTCATTAATAAAGGCGCAATTGTCCGGGAAGATCCTGGATTTATTTGTAAAGCAAATGTTACCAAAAGAAAAATTCAGGATATTGAGACAAGAGCTTTACTGGATAAATTATATAATGGTTCTGTGTCAAATTTAATTCTTGATTATCTTGGAAATCAGAAACTGACAGCTTCTGATCTTACAAACCTGGAAAGGATAATTGCAAATAACCGTCAATAAAAAATAATACAAATGGTTGGAGAGTGAATTTTAACTCTGGGATAAACTCCAGTTTTTCAAATAGTTATAAAGATATTGAGAGTACAGTATGTATTTTTAGATAAGGAGAAAAAATATGGGCGCATCGAATTATCAAACATATCATCAAACTGAAAATGCAAAAAATATAAATAAACTTCGTGATTTGTTAAAGGAGTTTCCGCCTTTTGCAAAAGATTTTTTCCGTGGAATTGAGCCAACTTCCTCCATTAATACAAGGATTGGTTACGCCTATGATATTCGAACTTTTTTTCGTTTTCTTTTGGCGGCAAATCCTTCTTTTCAGAGTGAAAAAATTTCCTCGCTAGCTTTAGGTGATCTGGATTCTTTAGAAGCGGTTGATATTGAAGAATATCTGGAATATTTAAAGTTGTATACCTATGAAGGAAAGACATATTCTAATGACGAACGTGGTATTCATCGAAAACTTGCATCCCTTCGTAAATTTTACCTGTATTATCAAAAAAGAGAACTTTTGAAAAACAACCCAACGACGATTGTAGATATGCCAAAACTCCATGACAGAGAAATTATCCGTTTAGATGCAGAGGAAGTTTCGGAACTTTTGAATCTGGTAGAACATGCAGGAGAACAGCTTACTGGCCGAAAAAAATCGTTCTATGAAAAGAATAAATTGCGCAATATTGCGATTTTTACACTATTTCTGGGAACAGGTATCCGTGTGTCAGAATGTGTCGGCCTGGATGTTGAAGACGTTGATTTTCGGGAAAATCGCATCAGAATTATCCGAAAAGGCGGTAAAGAAGAATATGTTTATTTTGGCGAAGAAGTCCGTGCTGCACTAAAAAATTATATCGAAATTTCAAGAGAAAATATACAGCCTGTCAAAGGACATGAACATGCCCTCTTCTACTCAATCCAACGGCGTAGAATCAGCGTTCAGGCAATTGAAAACCTAGTCAGCGAATATGCCAGCCAGATTACCAATTTTAAGCATATTACCCCTCATAAGCTGCGCAGTACTTATGGTACATCGCTGTATCGTGAAACAAGTGATATTTATCTGGTGGCAGAAGTTCTTGGCCACAACGATGTAAATACAACCAGAAAACATTATGCAGCTTTAGAGGACGACAAAAAACGAAGCGCCGCATCGGCTGTTACACTACGCAAGTAAAAAGAATACATCATTATCCTTTTAATATTTGCAGAAGTTTTTCAAAGTATTCTGGAAGTGGTGCATCAAATTCTACATATTTTTTGTTCCGCGGATGGATAAACCCAAGTGTTTTGGCATGAAGTGTCTGGCCAGTCAAACGAAAGGGACACTTTGCCGCCCCATAAACGGTATCTCCAAGCACAGGATTTCCTATGCTTGCCATATGAACACGGATTTGGTGGGTTCTTCCCGTTTCCAGATTACAGCAGATATAGGTATATTTTCCATTTAAAGGATCAAGCACCCGATAATGGGTTACTGCCTGCTTTCCATTATTAACATTAACTGCCATTTTTTTGCGGTTGATGGCATGCCTGCCAATAGTACCGCTGACAGTCCCCTGTTCCTGTAAAAGTGAATTACAGACGATAGCATGATAGGTTCTGGTAATCGAATGTTCTTTAAGCTGTTGCGCAATAAAGTGATGCGCATAGTCGTTTTTACAGATAACGATTGCCCCTGTTGTGTCCTGGTCGATTCGATGTACTATGCCTGGACGCATCACACCATTAATACCGGAAAGGGAATCTTTACAATGATATAAAAGTGCATTGACTACGGTACCAGAATAATGGCCAGGTGCCGGATGGACAACCATTTGTTTGGGTTTATTAATGACAATAATATCTTCGTCTTCATATAAGATGTCCAACGGAATATTTTCTGCTTCAATCCGCAGTTCTTTTGGTGGTTTCAAGGTAATCTGTACTTTGTCAGAAGGATTTAGTTTTATACCTGCTTTCGCTGTCTTCCTATTTACAAGAACAGACTGCTCTTTAATCTGCTTTTGTAAAAAGGAGCGGGATACCTCTGTCAGCTCCTTTGCAAGAAACTGATCCAGACGCATTCCTGCCCCTTCCTCTGAAACAATATACTCTATTGTCTGCGTATTGTCTGCTATCTTTCTATCCAATGTTATTTTTCTCCCTCTTCCAAAATGTTAATTCCTCTTCCTTATAATAAAATCCAACCAAAATAGCAGCAAAAAAGGCAGCTACTACAACATAACAGTCTGCAACATTAAAGATTGGAAAATCAATCAGACTGAAATAGAAAAAATCAATGACATAACCATAAAACAAACGGTCAATCATATTTCCAACTGCCCCTGCTGCTATAAAAACCACCACACACCGCATAGGAAAATATCTTTTACTTAATGGAATTTTCCAATAAAAAAAACAAACGACCATTAATACACCAGCAGTTACCATTAAAAGAAGAATCCGCTGATTTTGCAATACACCAAATGCTGCCCCATAATTTTCCAGATAGCGTAATTCAAATACCCCTGGAATCAATAACAAGGCATCTGCATCTTTTAAATGGATTACAGCAAGATATTTTGTCACCTGATCTCCCACTAACAACGCTAATAGGATAAGAAAACCCCAAAAAGTCTTTTTCCATTTCATATCTTCCTCCTTAAGAACTGTAAATAGACAAGTTAGATAAATGAAACATCATAAGAAAAACAAAAACTGCTGTTTTTACAGCGCCAGACCAGACGGCATAGCTGGATGGTTTTTCGCATGATGTTTAGAATAGCCGTAAATAATTTACAGTTTCTTACTCTGTATCAATAAAGGTAAACGGAGAAGCATTATTTGGCATAACCGTCTTTGTTGGCGCTCCCTCATATCCTTCTATTTTAGGAGTTGTAACATTACGAACAAAAGCTGCTGGATTTCCAGGTACAATATCGGTAGCATGAATCTCCTGATCTGGGTTGCTATCATGAAAAGCTGCAGTATTATTTATGCCAGTTTCCGGCTTCCTCCCCTCCATATTCACACTGCCAGGCACCACAATATCACTTGCACTGACTCTTGGTTTCTTTTCTTCTATATTTACGCTCCCAGGCACCATATCATTTGCATGGATTTCTGGTTTCTCTTCTTCTATATTTACTACACTGCCAGGCACCATATCATTTGCATGGATTTCCGGCTTGTTTTCTTCTACATTTGCATATTCTGACACAGAATCAGGAACATTTACAACCGGTTTCTCACTGGTGGCGGCACTCTCCTGCCCTACCGCAGCTTCTTCCAGAACGGAAGGTTCTACCAAAGGAGCTTTCACCGCTTCTGACACAGAAGGTTCTGCCTTAGAAGCTATGCCTGTCTCCCTGGCAATCTGCTCTGACGACTTTAAGTTAATGGCAACTGTTTTCTGGGTTTCCATTGCTGTATCTGCATCCGGCGCATCATCTAACATTTCTGCAAGTTCTGGTACAAAGATAGAATAATTTTCACTTTCTAACATTTCAATCTGAGATTCTGCCAACTTTTTAAATTGGAGACGGTATGTCTCATAGCTTTGTACCAACTTGCGGACATGATTTCTAGTCTCTTCCAGTTCACGGTTTGCTTTTGCCTTCGTGATATCAGAATACGCATGAATTTCCTTGCGGAGCCCATCTGTTTCTGCCTGCGCCTCTTTTAGCATAGAGTCAGATTTTGTCTGCGCTTCTGTTAAAAGCGACGCAGCCTTTGTTTGCGCTTCTGTCAACAAAGAATCTGCTTTCGTCTGTGCCTCTGTCAAAAGGGAATCTGCTTTCGTCTGTGCTTCTGTCAAAAGGGAATCTGCTTTTGCCTGTGCTTCATTTGTCAAAGAATCTGCCTTTGCCTGCGCCTCATTTGTCATGGCATCCGCTTTGCTCTTTGCTGCTTCCTGCGTCTCAGCAGAAGTTTTTTCTGCCAGAACCAATGCCTTTTGTAATGTCGTCTCCATCTGTTTATAATATTGAACGCCTTCACTCAAAGAAGCAACCTTATCTTTTAATTCCCTGTTTTCCTTATAGAGGCTCTCATAGCCCTGTAAGATTTCTTCCAGAAAATCGTCTGTCTCCTTTTTGCTATAACCACGCACAGCGGTTTTTAATGAATGATTTTGAATATCAATTGGTGTAAGCATAGAATTCCTCCTATATGTATTGTTTCACTATAATATGATAACGTCCTTTTTTCGAAAGAGAAGCTGTCTTTTCAAAAAGAAATTTACCATATCCTCTTATCGAAAAGACATCACCTGTTTCTAATTTTTTCGCATTCTCTGTGCAGCATCTTCCATTTAAAAATACATTTCCCGATTGAATCAATGTAAGGCTCTGCGTACGGGAACTTTTGATGGCAAGGGATAAAATGCCATCCAGCCGGAAGGAAGAAACACTGCCTGTAATTTCTTTAAAAGATGGTTTCCAGCCTGTTTCCGAAAAATCAACGACTTCTGCCATAACCGTTGTATGGCGGATTCTGTTAATTTCCGTTATAAGTTCTGCCTTATCTTCTTTACAAAATAAGTATGCCATAATAGAATTTTGTTCTGTTTCTTTTTGCCTTACCAGAATGTCCCCAATCTGATCTCTTGTAATTCCTAAATTCATTACGGCGCCGAGGTAATCACGATGGTTTAAATTGTCGCTAAATTTCTTATTTACCGGTTTTATCTGCACACAACAAATTGGAAAATCTTTGTCTTTAAAATCAAATCCTGCCTCTTCTGGTAAAAAACAGATTAATTTGCGCTCTGCTTCTGGATAACCGCCGTAAAAAACAGCATGTTTTCCTTCCTGCCAATGATTTCCATAAAACGCTAAAAGAGCACGCATCGCAAGCTCTATTTCACTTAATCCGGCAAACTGGCTAAACATTGGAATTCCCCGTTGATAGGATAACTGGAGTAAATCCTTATAATGCTGATAAAAAATCTGCTCTTCTTTTGACTGGTGCATATTTAACTCCTTTTATGCAATAGGAAATTGTGTTATAACATTCTGGTTGTCAGACAACCTTTAATAAATATTCGCATACTCTTCCTGCATAATATAAAATGACCAACAAAATATATGGACTCAAATCTATTGAAAAAGTATTCATTACAGAATGTTTTACCACTTTCTGCATTGGTGACAAAATAGGTTCCACCAAAATCAACGTAAACAAACGAATATGACGCCCCATATCAATAAATGACTGAACCATATAAAGCAATACAATCATCTCCAGAACAATAAAAAAGATGTTCAGACAATATACGATATATTCAAACATATTTAAAATTCCCTGCTAAAAGCTGCAATATTATAACTTTCTTCATTTTCCAGACTCTTAATATAGTCTCCCGATATATCAACATCTTTTGGTGAAAAGATAAAGATATAACGAGACACCTGGCACATATTTCCAGAAATCGCAAAAATGCAGCCAGAAATAAAATCCATAATTCTCTGCGCCTCCATAATATCAATACCTTCCAGATTAACAACAACCGGATGGCTGTTCAACAACAAATCACATACCTGTTGTGCTTCCCCAATGTTACCAGGTTTTACAATACATACTTCAAAATCATTATTAGAAGAAGGCATTTGCACAACTTTGCTCCCAGCCGAAGAAGAACGGTAGGAAGAAACAGGCGCAGAACGCTTTGGTGCTGGGGAAACCGGCTCTTCTCTCTCATAGTATGTATCACTACGACGGGAGGCTGTATGTTTTTCCTCTCTTTTCTGCTCTTTCAGAAGACGTCTTTCTTCTCGTTCTAATTCCTTTTCATCATCATAGTCATCATCATAAAAATCATCATCAAACTCGTCATCTTCGTCTGTCAGTTTTAAAAAGTTCATAAATTTACTTAATCCATTTGCCATACTAATCCTCATTTCTCGTCTTTACTTGTTTCTTTATAGTTTATTCCCGCAAAGCAACGAGCCAAGCGGACATGCCTGCTATCCTTTTGACTGATAAACACGGCTGCCAAAAATAGCGGTTCCCACCCGGACATAGGTAGCCCCCTCTTCCACCGCAACCTCATAATCATTTGTCATTCCCATCGACAAAGCACTCATAGAGACATTATCAATGTTTTTCGCTGCAATGTCAACTGCCAATTTATGCAACTTACTAAAAATCTTGCGATTGTCTTCCGGGTTTTCCACAAACGGCGCAATCGTCATCAGCCCATCAATTTTAATATGAGGAAGTTTAGAAACCTCACTGACTAATTCCAGGGTATCTTCTTCGCAGATTCCATATTTTGACTCTTCCTGCGCAACATTTACCTCAATTAATATATGAGAAATAACATTCTTTTTTGCACTTTCTGCCTCAATCGCTTCTGCTAAATGATAGGAATCTACCGAATGAATCAGACATGCCCTTCCAACCACATATTTTACCTTGTTCGTCTGTAGGTGGCCGATAAAATGCCACTTAATATCGTTTGGAAGAGTGTCATGCTTCTCTTTCATTTCCTGTGCTTTATTTTCACCAAACTCTCTTTTTCCACAGGCAAGCGCCTCTTCAATCATTTCAATTGGTTTTGTCTTACTGACAGCAATCAGAGTCACTTCTTCCGGGTTACGTCCTGCCCGTATACACGCCTCTTTTATTTTTTCTTCCACCTTGGAAAGATTTTCCTGAACCAAATCTTTTACCTCCTCTAATATATAATATCATTTTCATTAATAATATCTGCATTTAATATGATATGGTCAAAAGTAGCCAGACTATATATATTTCCACTCTCTATAATGGCGTATTCCTGGTTTTCATAAAGTTTATGAATATATCGGAAACGGCAGTATCCTAAATTACAGTTATAAACGCCCTCGATCTCTTCCACTTTTGTAACCTGCAGCCGTTCTTTTGTACCAGCCTCTTCTTTTATAATAGTCGTACCTGCTGAAACAACTCCTGCATCTATGTAAACATTTCCCTCTTCGTCTTTCCAATAAATATCTGTTTGCTTAAAATCAAGCTGCTCCTTTCCAGACTGATCATAAGTAATCACTGTAATTCCCTTTTTGTTGCCTGTAGAAATCCCATTTCCCTCTGTTACATATTCTTCTGGAATCACATAGCAGTTTTTCTTTACTATAGAAGAAACCGGAATTTTTAAACCTGCCGCATTGTTAAACTGCAGTTCTAAATCCAGATAACGGTTATTCATATAATGAATCATATATTTATCAAACAGTAGATTTGCATAATAATTACCATCTGATGTAAAAGTGCGAACCGTTGGCGTCAGAATGATACTGTCTTTTTTAATTTTGACCGTAACAGAGTCTGTTTCTGCCAGTTTTTTATACTGTTCCAAAGACAGCGATACCACAACTGACCATTTCTCGCTTTTAATCACACGATAGACTGGACTGCCGGCTTCCATAGAAGCCCCCGTGCGAAGCTGCTTCCATTCATCGGTCATTTCTTTAAAATGTTTTGGTGCAATCTGCTCCATCTGCAAATCTTCCAGCCCATCAGAGCAAAAAGAAATAATTCCGGTCTGTTTTGATTTTACCAGTTCAAAGGAACCATCTTTCCCAGATTCTTTTTTCATTTTATTCAGATTTTTCGAAAGATTGACATCTGAAAGCTCCAATAATGTATTTTCCACATTATAGCGGAAATTCACAATTGCGCTATAGTCAGACAAGCTAAAATTATTTCGAAAACCAGAAATATTGCTGCGAATACTTCTTGTATCATCCTCTGATAATGTGACATCCGCTGTATCAACCGCTTCTGCCTCCTGTGCCACACTTCCATTTTCATTAATCGAATAAACTGTTGAAGTTGTCGCAAGCCGGGAGCCCTCTCCCACATAATAATTGATATAGCCTGCCTTATCTGTTGTAACAACTTCTTCATCACGCAAAATAATGCCACGCAGATTTTCGTTATCGGCAAGCTGCTTTTGGGTTACTTCATAAATGGAAATATGTTCCTGTGTCATGGATTGAAAAAAAAGCACCGCTAAATAAATAGCAAAAACACTGAGAAGTATTCCCATCCAATAGGATTGACGCCGTTTCATTTTTACGACCTTCTGGTTTTTTCTACGGCTCATTTTTTCTCCTTTCTTCTCATGCGGACCTTGCACTATTACAGGTAACATATGTAAAAACTGCCCAGTGCGCTTTCTGAACAGTTCTCCATCTTTATATTATAACTCTATAGAAGGAATCACACAACTTTCTATCTGAAATTTAATAAAAATATCGCATAATTTTTATTAAATTGTGAGAAACTTATGGTATTCAATCTTATATATGGAGGGATTCCTATGAAAATATTAGATTATGTGTTGCTTGCCCTGGTAATCGTGGGCGCCATAAACTGGGGACTAATTGGTTTTCTGCAATTTGACCTGGTACAGATGCTTTTTGGAGATATGACAATCCTTACTCGTATAGTCTATGCAATTGTAGGCTTAAGCGGACTCTATGCCATCAGCTATTATGGCAGAATCAGAAGCAGCAACAATTAAACAGGAAGTTGTTGTAAATCTGGCGGGGAACGAAATTAGTTCCCCTTTTCCGCATCCTTTTGTGCATATCCTAAAAGATGGTTCATCTGTACATACAAATCATCTCCACTATCTGCTTTAAGCACGACTGAAATATAATGGTTATCATTTTTTCCTTCGGAATATAAAATCAGACAAGAACCGGCTTTTAAAGTAGTTCCCGTTTTTCCTCCAATTACGGTAATCCCCTCTGGCGGTTCTGCCTGGCCAATCAGATAACGGTCTGTAGAGGTAAAATACAGTTTTTTCTTCTTTTTATCTTTTCCCTTAAATTTTGCAGTATACGTAGACTGACTGATAATATCCAAAAAAGTCTGGTTTTTTGCAAGTTCATGAAAAATCAGATATAAATCATACGCTGTTGTATAATGCTTTTTATCATGAAGCCCATGTGGATTGACAAAATGAGAATGAACTGCACCAAGATTTTCTACTTCTTTGTTCATCAGATTTGCAAATTCTTCCTCACTTCCTGCAATGTGTTCTGCAATCGCAGTGCCAGCATCATTTCCAGAAAAAACAAGAAACGAGGATACTAAATCTCGCAAAACAATCCGATCCCCTTCTTCAAATCCACAGAGCTTTGCCCCATATTCTGTAATATGGGAAGCGTTATGGCTGATCGTGACAGTATCTTCCAAATTTCCATACTTAAAAACAACTAGTGCGGTGACAATTTTCGTAATACTTGCCGGATAGATTTTTTTATAAATGCCATTAGAATACAGCATCTTAGCCTCTGTATCATTCACCAAAAGAGAAGACTTTGCGCTCATAATGCTATCCTGGCCTTTGGTTTGTTCTTTCTTTTTTATAACACAGATTCCATCCGAGAGATAATCCTGTGTGACAGCGGCATTATCTTCAAAAGGTGTCTCTGCCACATTGGAAACAGTGACACGATAATCCAACAGTTCATTTTTCTTTGTGCCGCAGCCAGTTAAAAGAAGGCAGGAAAATATAACAAAAATGCCCTGCCTTATCTTGGAATTAAAATTCATTCTCGTCATTTCCTTCTTTTTTTAATATTTCCCGCCATTCCAAATCGCCGCGGTCTAAAGCTTTAATCAAAAGCTCTGCCGTTGCCAGATTTGTCGCAAGTGGAATGTTGTACATATCACAAAGGTGAATAACATTATTCACATCTGGTTCATGTGATTTTGGTGAAAGAGGATCTCTTAAAAAGAAAACCATGTCAAGCTGGTTATGCTCAATCTGGGAAGCAAGCTGTTGTTCCCCGCCCAGATGACCAGCCAAATATTTATGAATATTTAAGTTCGTTACCTCCTCAATCAAACGACCTGTTGTACCTGTGGCATAAATGTCATGCTTACTTAAAATTCCCCTATATGCAATCGAAAAATTCTGCATTAATATTTTTTTTGCATCATGCGCAATTAGACCAATATTCATATACCTTTCCCCTTTCCTTTCTGCCCCATAAATTAGCTTATAACTCCAAATCCAAATCAATTTCAGAATTTGGCCCGTTTCCATACATATTCCGCATCGAGAAACCTTTACTCATTTTCGCAGGTTGGATTCCAATATTCATAACAAGGCCAATTCCAATCATCGACGAAATCATAGAACTTAATCCATTACTGATAAATGGAAGCGGAAGCCCTGTATTTGGAAAAAGAAGCGTTACAACACAGATATTGGTAAATACCTGAAACATATACATAGAAGCGATGCCTGCAGCAATCAGTTTTCCAAGATAATCCTGTGACTTTTTTGCTACCATAAAACACTTAAATATAACAAAAGCAAATAGCAACAGAATCAGACAACAGCCTAAAAATCCAAACTCTTCCCCAATCACCGACCAGACAAAATCACTTTCATTGACACCAACCGCATGATATGCTCTTGACTGCCCCGCCTGTCCGCCATCCTGAAGATATTTCCCGGAAAGCTGCCCGGACGCAATCGCACGGATGGAACGATTCTGCTGATAGTTTATATCCCCGGTAGGATCCCATGTCTCCGGATAAAGCCATGCCATAATACGCTTATAATGGTAATCCTTTAAAATATGTGTTTTTAGCAAAAGATTATACGGCTGCTGGATATACCAGAACATCACAATTCCAATCGGAAGCCCAAGTGCAACGATTGGGAATAAAAGCCGATAACTTACCCCTGCAACCACTACCATAATCGCCATAACAAAAAGAACCACCAGGCTGGAGGACAAATCCGGCTGTGATAAAATCAGCATAACCGGAACAATGGTAAGAGCAAAAACAATCAACAGTGTACTAAAACGGTTCAGTCGGCTGCTTAGTTTTACAAAAACAACGGCAAGCGTCAAAATCAATATGACTTTCATAAGTTCGGAAGGCTGAAAGGTAATCGGCCCCAGACGAATCCAACGCCATGCCCTTGTGTTATTATCTGTACCAATGGATGTGCGAGTTGCAGCTGTCAAAAGAATCCCCACAACATAATAAACGCCTACAAATTTACATATAAAATGATAATCAAACATCGAAAGGAACGCTACAATAATAATGCCAAGACACATCCCCATAAGCTGTCCTTTCATATAAGAAAGACCATGTTCTTCCCCGCCGGCCAGTTTTACCGTAAAAGCACTTAAAAGACAGAGAATAATCACAGCAATCAGTAACGAATAATTATATTTTTTCCAATCATACTGCTTAATTTTATTTATCATAGTTACACCTTCTTAGAAGCCGTCAGCCATTAACCTGTTTTGTTAACAGACTTACCATTCCTTAAATTCTTCTCCTGAAATTTCTGGAGTCTTCCTTGATCGGAATATTAGCAAGTAATGCATTAACCGGACCGGAAGTATCATCCAGTTCTGTCTTGGTAACTTTAATATCCAGACCATCTGTATCAATATCCAGATATTTTGATATTACCTCAATAATATCATTTTTCATCTGTTCCATTAATTCCGGGGAACAAACAGCGCGGTCAGACGTAATTGCCACTTTTAAACGATTCTTTGCAACGTCACTGCTGTTCTCAGAACTTTTAAAAAAGTTTGATAAAAAACTCATATTCGTCTCCATTTCTGTATATAGTCAACCACTCGCCCGTTTCTTAGAATCACTTTTTAAAAATGGCAGCAAATTTTTTAAAGAAGCTGGTTGTTTCTTCCAAATCCAGATATGGTACTTCTTCCCCCAACACACGTTTACTGATATTCATATACGCCTGACCTGCTTTGGCTTCAGAACCCACTAAAGGTTCGCCATTATTTGTGGAAATAACAATCTGTTCATCGTCTGGAACAACGCCGATTAAATCAATTGCTAAAATTTCCACAACATCATCACTGGACATCATATTTCCTTCTTTTACCATATCAGTACGGAGACGGTTTACAATCAAATGTGTGCGCTTGATTTCATTTGCCTCTAACAGGCCGATAATCCGGTCTGCGTCGCGGACAGCGGATACCTCTGGTGTAGTCACTACCAGTGCACGGTCTGCACCGGCAATTGCATTTTTAAAGCCCTGCTCAATGCCAGCCGGGCAGTCCAGCAATATGTAATCAAACTCTTCCCTTAATTCATCTGCCAGCTTTTTCATCTGCTCTGGACTGACTGCAGATTTATCCTTTGTCTGGGCAGATGGCAGAAGATAGAGGTTTGGATAGCGTTTGTCTTTTATCAGGGCCTGCTTAATACGGCAGTTATTTTCAACAACATCTACTAAATTATATACAATACGATTTTCTAACCCCATTACAACATCCAGGTTGCGGAGTCCTATATCTGTATCAATCAGAACAACCCTTTTTCCTAACATAGCAAGTCCTGTTCCTACGTTCGCTGTTGTTGTCGTTTTGCCAACGCCTCCCTTTCCAGATGTAACAACTATCACTTCTCCCATAATTTTATTCCTCCTAAATGAATATTTCAAGAACACTGCTCCGGAAATGATATTCCAGAAACAAATTTTCAGGAACAAAGTTCTTTGTCTTTTCAATGCCTTGATTAATATATTACCAAAAATATGAAAAAAAATCTATAACCGGATGTCACTCATAACATCTTTATCCAATGGTTCAATATAAATATTTCCATCTTCCCAGAATGCAATTTTTGTAATCTGAGGTTCCTTCCGCTTCGGTTTGTCTGATGACCGCGCAATCGTATCGGCAATGCGAATCTGCATTGGCTCCATTTCCAGTGCTACGACAAAGGCGTTCTGATTCCCAGCAGAACCCGCATAGACATTTCCCTTTAGAGAGCCAAGAATAATAACATTCCCTTTTGAGATTACTTTTGCGCCAGGTTTTACATCACCAATGATAATAATACTCGTTTCCACATCCAGAACCTGTCCAGAACGCAGATTTCCTTTAAAGAACTGTCCAGTATTATAATCCTGGTTTGCAAGATTTTTTTCTAACGTCTGACGGAAAGAACGTTCCAATTGTTCATCCTGCTCCATAATGCATACAATCGATAACTGGCAGTTTTGATGGATAATATCAATCATTTCTATCTTCTGTTCTTCCGAAAGCTCCCTTCCCTGAAAAGCTATTGCTTTTTGCGCTTGTCCCAAAAACGCTGCTGATTCTTTAAATTTGGAAGCAACTGCTTTTTTTAGGGTATCATATTCTTCATTGGCATCTAAAACAAGAATAATTCCTGACTTTGTTCCTTTGATTACTACAGTGTTGTTCATGTTCCCTCCAATCTGTATATTCTAATATGTCTTTAATCACAATTTTTAACTGGACGGTTTACGCATATATATGGAGAAAATGCGAATAGTAACTTTAATCCATCTGGTTTACATTTGATTCTGGCATCTTAACTTTACCAGATACTTTTTTCTTACTAAAATAATATTTATAAACATCCCTTGCTGTCTGTGCGGCATTGGAAGATGCATAGCCATTTGGTATAACACAGGTTACAGAAATCTCTGGATTGTTATATGGCGCATAGGAAATAAATTCTGCATGGTTAGCATGAAACTTATTTAACTGCGCCGTTCCCGTTTTTCCAGCGACTTTCTTTTTTAATCCACTAAACATGGATGATGTAGAACTTGCTGAACTATTGGTCACACGGAACATTCCCTCATGAATATTATTCCAGGTAGAAGATGCCAGTTCCACCGTATTACGTACAGTAGGCTTATTCTTTAAAACTATTTTTCCATTGACATCTTTGATTTTATCAAGCAATGTCAGGTTGTAACAAGTTCCGCTGTTGGCAACAGTCGTAACATAGCGTGAAAGCTGGATAGGGGTATAGGCATGGGTTGCCTGTCCAATGGCGGCACGGACAATATCCGTTTTGGAAAACTGTGGTTTGGCCTCTGTGACTTCTACACCAGAGGTTTCGGTCAGGCCAAACATATCCGCATATTTTTTTAAACGTTCCAGTCCTTTATCATCATTAACATAGCCGTTTGATTTTCCATATCCCAGTTCAAAGCCAACCGTATAATAAAAATAGTTACAGGAAGCCTCAATCGCCGTAGCGACCCGAAGGCCCCCATGGCCGCTTCTTTTCCAACAGCTTGGAGATGGTGTAATCTTGTCAAACTTTACATGGTCATTAATAATCGTACTTGGTGAAATCACGCCTTCTTCCAGTCCTGCCACGGAAGAAACTACTTTAAAGGTGGAACCTGGCGCCAGCTTTTCCTGTACCGGACGATTCAATAGCGGAGAGGATGTTGCCTGTGTCAGATAGTTGTTAAAATAATCGGAATCCACCTGATTTGCCATCTTATTGTTATCATAACTTGGATAGCTTACCATTGCCTTTACCTGGCCGGTATTGACATCCGTTACCACCAAAGAACCAGAACATGGTTCTAATCCCAAATCACCAGGGGTAATCTCCAGATTTCTGATTTTTTTAATAATAAAGGAATATGGAGACATCAGGCCAAGTTTCAGTTTCTCATATTCATCCGCATTATATTTAATATCTCCCTGGTCAAACAGAAGAAGACAGAGATCCCTGCCTGATAATTCATGTTGATGAATCAAATCGCTATAAACCATTTTCGGATAATCCACATCATCATCCAAAAGTTTCATGCCATAGTCAATCAGTTTATCATAAATTTCTTCGGTGCTGAAATATTCTTCTCCAATGTTTAAAACACTTAAATCCACCCAACTCTTAGAAATGGCATACTGCAAAAACTGGCTCAGGCTGATTTTATCTGCGACATATTTTTTAAAAATCGCATCGGAACTGTCCACATCATCTACCATGATGATTCCATTTGTCTTTAACACCTTATAAAAATAATTAATAAATTCTTCCATTGTTTCAGATAGCTCTTTTGCTGTCCTTGTACTGTTCACCCCCAAAATATTACGCATATTTTTTTTGATTTCTCTTGATTTTGCCTTATATTGCTTATGTGTCTGCTTTTCTAACCGGGAGGCATCCTTATCTGTAAACCGGGAAGCATTGATAATATTATTTTCGATCAAAGCACTGTATACATCATAAATTGGTACTTTGATTTTAGAAGTGGACTGTCCCTTGGAACCGGCGCTATCGCTGTTATTGATATTAGCGATTAAAACACCCGCAATATGTTCTTCTAATAATTTATAACATTCCTCCTGCAAAGTGGCATCAATTGTCAGATACAGATTGTTTCCGGCAACAGGTTCTTTCTCTTTTTCCACATTTTCAACCCGCATCGTTGTATCATTCACTGTCAGCTTTTCCGTCCCCTTTTCCCCACAAAGATACTCTTCAAAGGTACTTTCTATGCCGGAAATACCAATCTGGTCAGAAGTCGTATATGGCGTGTTTGGATTCTCTTCCCGAAGCTCTTCTAACCGCTCTGTTGTAACAGAACCAGTATATCCAAGAATATGGGCAAAATATTTACTTTTGTTATAAACACGGGTAGCATCCTCTTCGATATTAATTCCCGGAAGCTCATTGTTATTTTCTTTAATTGCCGCTACCGTTTTATCATCTACATCCTGAGCCAGTATAATTGATTGATAATTTTTAAATCGGTTGATATACATAGCATAACGCACTGACATAATTTGCAGTGCTGTTTCGTCATCATGCGTTTCCTGTCCTTTTTTATCAATCATAAATTTAGGACTTATAGAACTGTCATCATAACGCAAAAAATCAAAAAGCTCCTGTGCGGTCATGTCACGCTGCTCCTGATTTAAAGACTCTACTTTCGTAGAAAAAGCTTCTGCTTTAAAACGCAGCAATGAGTTACCGCTTACCGTATAAACTGGTTTGCCCTTTTCCAGACGAATATAAAATTCAACCGAAAGTTTATCACCTTCCCGTTCCAAAATTTTAAGCAGATAATATATTTCCTGATTTTTTTCCTTAGAAGTCATATGGCTTGTAATATCATTTGCTGTAAAAACTACATTATATGAAAGATCATTGTAAGCTAACAGCTTTCCATTGCAGTCATAGATATTCCCACGTGATGCCTTAATTTCCCTTGTCTGCTCTGTACGTTTTGCCGCTTCGCTTGCATAGGAATCGGTCGGAGCAATCTGTAATTGGAACATCCTATTTACCAAAACAGCAAACAGAAGAACAAACAGGACCGCAACCGGTAAAAGACGTGACTCAAAAAAATTCCGTATATGTTCTTTTATCGTATCAAACATTGCTTTGCCGCCTCACTTTCCATTTTAAACTACATGATAAGTGTCTTGTTTTTCAGCTTCTCCCTTTCCCAGTGGAATTTCCTGTTCCGGATACATTTTCTCTTCCAGCCAGTGCATAAATTTATAAATAAATATACCAATTACCGTTGTATAAATCATTTCTGGAATCATAACCTGTATCAGATAAACCAAAATCTCCAGTCTGCCCCGCATCAGAAAATAGCAGACATAATATAAAAAACCATATGCCAGATCACTGATGGCAAGAGCAAAAAGCGGTATTGCAAGGTCGTCTTTGAAATACAGTTTATTGATCATTCCGTTGCAATAACCAATGAGTACATAAATAAAAATAGAAACCCCGACAACACTGCTGTACAGAAGGTCAATAAACGCCCCACAGAAAAATCCTGTAAAAAGACCAAGCTTTCTTCCATACATAAATCCTGCAGCCGAAGTAATCACTACAAGAAGGTTTGGCATAACATTTGTCAATTTCAGATGTGGGAAAACGGAAGTCTGCAGTAAAAAGCAGACAATCGTTAACAGAAGCATACTGATATAGCGTTTCATTTAAGCATCTCCTCTAACTCAGCGGAATCTTTTACCTCCGTAATCACAAATACCATATCAAGATTGGAAAAATCCACAACAGGTGTCAGATACCCTTCCTGCGTGATATTTGAGGAATCTTTTTTCAACCCGCGAAGATATCCGACTAAAATTCCCGGAAGATATTTATCACTGATTTGTGAAGTGACAATTTCAGCTCCATCTTCGATTTCTACATTGCCATCAATTCCCGTTACATCAATTACTCCATCTTTCATCCTGACCAGGTTTCCGCTGACAATACAGTTTTCTGAATTTTTTAGTACAGTGCCATATACATTGCTGTCATCATCAATAATCGAACGAACCTTTGCATATGATTTATTTACTTCGGTGATAATCCCAACAAGACCATCTCCTGCCATTACATTCATATTTTTCTTTAAACCGTCATCTGTCCCTTTATCAATAATAAAAATATTGTTCCAGTTTGTCGGATCTCCATTAATTACCCTAGCGGCAACTTTGGGATATCCGGCATACTGTTCGTCCAAATCATAAAGCTTTCGAAAATTGTCAAGTTCGTATTTATCCTGCTGCAGCAGCTTATTTTCTGCAGACAGTTCTGCTATCTCTTTTTTTAGTTTTTTATTTTCGTCTACTGTTTTTTTCATTGTCGTAAAATAATCAAACCTGTCAGAAAGCTTTCTTCCGATGGAGTTAATTCCTTTTTGCATTGGTATCATAGCATTTCCTGCTGCAGAGCGGATTGGTGTCATTTTATCTTCAAAACGATAGGAAATAACACCAAGTACAACGCAAAAAACAAGAACTGCCGCTAATATATATTTTGGATCGATCGTTATTTTCGTTTTCTTACGCATATTTCCCCCTATTCCCTCTATTGCTCAAGAGGAACTGCATATTTTGCAGCTATCTTCGGATGCTCCGCCAGATATCCGATACCGGCGACTACAGTTTTTTGTGCATCATCCGTCGTATTAATTTTTATCCGGACTTCATTAGCAAGAAGCTGATTCAATCCTTCTACAAAAGAAGTCCCTCCTGTTAAATAGATGCCGTTATGTACGATTTCTGAAGAAATCTCCGGCGGTGTATGCTCTAACAGAGAACTGATTTGTGCTGCAAAAATATAAAAAATATCTTTTACCAGAGGATAAATTTCTCTAGAAGTAATTGTTATTTTTCCTGGAAGCCCTTTTAATACATCTCTGCCGACTACCGTGTAAGAGCGGTCGGATTCTACAGCGGACACCAGTTCAATTTTTATCTGCTCTGCCGTTTTTAATCCAATGACAATATTATAGTTCTTTCGGACATAATTTTGAATTGCACGGTCAAAGTCATTGCCGCCATACGGCAACAGTCTAGAAACAACGATTCCTCCTAAGGAAAGCACAGAAATTTCCGCTGTATCCGCCCCAAGATTTGCAATCATTATACCGCGGGAACGTTCAATATCCAGTCCCAATCCATAAGCATCTGCAATTGGTTTGTCGATCAGGCAGACCTTTTGCGGCATGCTGTCAGATTGGGTAATAATTTTAGAATAGGCTTGTTTTTCCACTTCTGTAATATCAGCAGGCACAGCAATATAAAACTGACAGCGTTTTAACTTTTTCCTGCCGGAAATTGCCTCACCCATAAAGTTCCAAAGTGCTACCATATCTTTCAGATGCGAAACGACACCTCTGCTTAAAGGCAGAGATACATGGATGCTCGGCGGTGCTTTTTCATACATTTCGTATGCTTTTTCGCCAATGGCAACCGGTCTTTTCTCCTTTCCAACTGTCGTTACGGCATTTCGCTCCAACAGAATAATGCCATTTCCATTTTTATATACTTTAATGGTACTGGTTCCAAAATCAATACCAAAAGTCCTTTTTGCCATGAAAAAACCTCTTTTCCGTTATTTTTCACCGTTCTTTTTCTACTCTGGCGTCGAAAAATACCCGCTTTCTCTTACACTGATATAACGGTTATCACCAATAATAATATGGTCTAACAGCGGAATCCCAATTAGTTTTCCTGTTTCCGCAATTCTTTTTGTCAAAAGTAAATCTTCTCTGCTGGGCGACGGGTCGCCAGAAGGATGATTGTGCAATAATATAATCGCTACTGCCTTATGCTTTAAGGCATAGTAAAAAACTTCCCGTGGTGAAGCCAGTGCTGAATTAAACGAACCATTGGAAATCACAAGGTTGTTTACCACCGCATGCCTTCCATTTAAAACCAAAAGCCGTACCTGCTCTGTTTCCAAAAAACGCATGGAAGGCATAAAATATGCTGCAATCTGCGCCGGTTCTTCACAAATTAACTCCTCAAGCTGTTTTCTTCCCTTTAGCATCCGTTTGGCAATTTCTGTCAAACAGAGAAGCTGAATGGCTTTTACCCTTCCAATCCCTTTAATTTCACGAAGCTGTTCCAAAGAACTGTGAAATAACCCAGTAATTGTTTTACCAGGAAGTTTCTGTAACAGCCGTCTGGCAAGTTCTGTAGAACATTCTCCACGGCTTCCTGTACGAAGGATTACTGCCAAAAGCTCACTGTCTGATAAACAGTGAGCCCCATATTTTTCACACTTCTCATACGGCTGCTCTGATTCTGGCATCTCCTTCATCGTAATACTGTCTTTTTCCATATTGCCTCCTTTTTCAGAAGGCTCCCCACTATTTTCCATAAATACACACAATACCTATGTTATCACAAAATCCATTTTTTGTATAGAAGGGAAGTATGAAAATATCATGTATTTTTCGTAAAGAAATTCTCTGGTCAGTGCCCGTTATCGCATATTCGACAAAATATTCAGAAATTTTGCGGAATTCGGACAAGATTCGCATTTTTCATATATTGAAGAGACTTCGTAATTCCATATCTGGCATGATACCAGGTAAGCCCTCCCTGAAAGTAAACTGCATAGGGTGGTTCAATTGGTCCGTCTGCACTCAGTTCAATCGAAGAACCCTGTACAAATGCTCCGGCTGCCATAATCACATCGCTGTGATACCCGGGCATCGCATATGGCTCTGGTTTTACGTGGCTGTCTACCGGAGAAGCCGCCTGAATTCCCTGGCAAAACGCAATAACAGCTTCCGGTGAGCCAAGTGTCACTGCCTGAATAATATCATGGCGGGATTCTGTACTATCTGGAATGACAGAAAAGCCCAGCTTTTCATATACATTTGCCGCAAAAACAGCCCCCTTTAACGCTCCTGCTGTCACCGTTGGAGCCAGAAAAAAACCCTGAAAGAAAGACTGATTTACCCCAAGGGTAGCGCCCACTTCTTTTCCAAGTCCCGGAGCCGTCAGACGATACGCACAAAGGTCAATGAATTTCTCTTTTCCGACAATATATCCCCCAATCGGCGCTAATCCGCCGCCCGGATTTTTAATCAGGGAGCCAACGCATAAGTCTGCGCCATATTGTGTCGGTTCTTTTGTTTCGACAAATTCCCCATAGCAGTTATCTACCATACAAATTACATCTGGTTTTACTGACTTAATAAAGGAAATTAACCCTCCAATCCTTTCTACCGATAAAGTTTTGCGTGTCGCATAGCCTTTGGAACGCTGTATTGTGACCAGTTTTGTTTTTGCATTTAATGCTTTTTTGATTCCCTCAAAATCAAAACTGCCATCCTCCAATAAATCTACCTGACGATAGGATATGCCAAATTCCTTTAATGAACCTGGTGGATTCTCCTCCTTGATACCGATTACTCCTTCCAGCGTATCATAAGGCTTTCCAACTGGAGAAAGCAGCTCGTCTCCCGGACGCAGAATGGCAGAAAGAGCAACCGTCAATGCATGTGTACCACAAGTTAGTTGTGGGCGTACCAGCGCTGCCTCTGTTTCAAACACTTCTGCATAGACTGCTTCCAGGGTTTCCCTTCCTAAATCATCATACCCATATCCGGTAGAACTTTCAAAACAGGCTGCACTGACCTTCTGGCTCTGCATGGCACAAAGTACCTTCATCTGATTAAATTCTGCCACTTCATCAATCTGTTTAAACCGTTCTTCCAAATTTTTCTGTATGTTTTCGCAAAATTCATATACTTCTTTCTCTATTCCTGCTGCTAAATACAGTTCTCTTAAAGTCTCCATGCCAATGCCTCCTTCTTTCTGCCCTGCAACTACCTTGCTATTGTTACTATTCATGGCCATTCTAAACATCATAAAAAAACAACTGCTGCCTCTTGACTTGTCTATTTCTCTGATTGCATATGCTGATTCCAGTCATTAATGCAATAAGATAACAGTTCTTCTTCACTTTGAAACTGCTCTTTGTTAATCCAGGTCACATCACGTTCTCTCTTAAACCAGGTAAACTGGCGTTTGGCAAAATGCCTTGTCTCTTGTTTTATCGTTTCAAAGGCATGCTCCAATGTATCGTTTCCTTCCAAAGCTGCAGCAATTTCTTTATAGCCAAGTCCCTGCATAGAAACCATATCCTTTGTACAGCCCATTACAAGAAGATTTTTTACCTCGTTCACTAATCCTTCTTCCCGCATAACATCCACCCTACGGTTAATTCTGTCATATAAAATTTCTCTTGGAAGGCTTAATACATAATAACGAAAATCATACTCTGCCGTCTTTTCTTGCTGCTTTTTATTGTGCTCGGATATCTTTTTTCCTGTCTGTTGATAATATTCTAACGCACGAATCACACGTTTTACATTATTAGGGTGAATTACTTTAGCTGACTCTTTGTCTATCTTGGCAAGCATTTCATGTAATGCTTCGTTTCCGTGATTATCTGCAAATTTTGCAAGTCCATTGCGGTATGCTTCATCTGCCTTTGTTTCTTCAAAATCGACAGCATATAAAACAGACTGGATATAAAATCCAGTGCCCCCTGTTAGAATCGGAAGCTTCCCTTTTGCATGGATTTGATTGATGCACTCTTTGCAGCGTAATTGAAAAACAGCAACATTAAATTCCTCAAAAGGTTCGTATTCATCAATCAGATAATGGGGGATTCCCTGCATCTGTTCTTTTTTAATTTTAGCTGTTCCAATATCCATATGGCGATATACCTGCATGGAATCTGCCGAAATAATTTCCCCGTTCAAGGCTTTTGCAAGCCCAATCGAAAGAGCCGTTTTTCCTACTGCCGTAGGGCCTGTTAAAATAAGTAATGGTTTCTTTTTATACAATCCTTTTAAACCTCTTTTCCAGTTCTGTTTTTGTCATACGAATCATAGTTGGACGTCCATGCGGGCAGTGGTAGGGATTATCCAATGTCATCAACTCTCTTAAAAGCGCCTGCATCTGTTCTTGCGGCAGTTTTTGGTTGCCTTTTACTGCTGCCTTACAAGACATTGATGCTATCTTATCAAGTAAAATTTCCGGCTCCCTTGTTCTTCCCTGCTCTTCGGTCAAAGTGTCAATTATTTCAATTAAAAGATCCTTTGTGCCAATGGAAGGCAGGTGTGCCGGAACACCACTGACCGCATATTCCCTGCCACCAAAAGGTTCCATTTGATATCCCAGTTTTTCAAAAATTTCCAGATGCTTTTTAACCGCCTGACATTGTATCATCGAAAGCGGCAGGATAATTGGCGGCTGTAAGAGCTGTGTCATCGGTTTTTTCCTGCGGATTTCATTCATAAACCGTTCAAACAGAACCTTTTCGTGTGCTGCATGCTGATCCACAAGATACATCGTATTTTCATATTGCAAAATCCAGTATGTAGAAAAGACTTGTCCAATAATTTTTACTTCTTTCTGTACCTTTTCTGACAAAAATTCTTCTTCAAAAAGAGTTTCCTGTTTCTCATTTTTAACTGGTCTGTTTCGTGCAAAATCTGTTTCCAAGGCAGTTGCAGATTTTGGATACTCTGCCCGTTCCGCAACAGAATCCACATTCGGCGCTTCTTTTGTCAGTTCTTCTAAAATTTTAATATTATCCTGGCTCTGTCTATCGGGAAAAGGATTTACTTTTTGTGGTTTCATAGAAGAGTTTGTATTTTTTGCCTGATTTTGTAAATCCTCCCCATTTTCTGTCTCTTTTACAGGAAACCGCAAATTTGAGCTGTCTTCCCTGGCCTTTTGATATTCTGCCTGCCGTTTTTGTTCAAATGGCTCAATCGGCGTAATCTTCTTTTTTGTTACTTCTTTTTTTGTCTGAAAGGTAACGTCCGGAATAAATTCACGGTGTTTTAACGCCTCTGAAACTCCATGGTAAATGCTCTGGAAAATTTCTTTTTCCTTGTTAAAACGAATTTCCATTTTTTGCGGATGCACATTGACATCAATATATTGAGAATCTACTGTAATATGAAGTACCGTAAAGGGATAGCGGTGCTGCATGGAATATGGCGCATAAGCTTCTTCAATCGCTTTTTGGATAATCTGGCTTTTGATATACCTGCCATTGATAAAATAATTCATCATATTGCGGTTTCCACGTGAAATAACCGGTTTTCCAATAAACCCGGACATTTTACAAAAAACTTCTTTTTGCGACGTTTCAATCAGATTTGCGGCAATTTCCCGTCCATATATCTGATAGATAACCTCTTTTAAATTGCCATTTCCAGAAGTAGAAAGTTTCGTCTGCTTCTGGTTAATAAAACGGAAGGAAATCGCAGGGTGTGACAAAGCCATCCGTTCTACAAGGCTGCTGACATACCCGGCTTCCGTCTGTGCTGTCTTTAAAAATTTCAATCTCGCAGGCGTATTATAAAATAAATTTCGCACTAGAAAAGTTGTGCCATCTGGACACCCTACACTTTCCTCTGCTTTTTTCACACCGCCATCCATACAATAGCGTACCCCCATTAACTCTTCCTTTGTCTTTGTCACCATCTCAAGCTGTGAAACAGCGGCAATACTGGAAAGTGCTTCTCCACGAAAGCCAAGGCTTGAGATTTCCAGCAAATCGGTAACATCCTGAATTTTACTGGTGGCATGAGGAGCAAAAGCAAGCGCAATATCTTCAGAGGCAATACCGCTTCCATTGTCAGTAATGCGAATCAGTCCCTTTCCCCCATCTTGAATCTCCACCGTAACAGCTGTAGCTTTTGCATCAATCGCATTTTCAATCAATTCCTTTACAACTGCCATTGGACGTTCAATCACCTCGCCTGCGGCAATTTTATTAATGGTATCCTGATTTAATAAATGAATCTGCGCCATAAAGCCTCCATTCCGCCGCTTATTTGGGCAGCTTATATTCGTTCCTTTAATTTAACCTGCATTTTATACAGAATATTTAACGCCTCAATCGGTGTTGTAGCAGACAAATCCAGTTCATGCAGTTCCACAATAATATCGTCTGTTTTTATTTCTTTATTGGAAGAATCAAAAAATGACATCTGGCCAAGCTCTTCCGATTCAATTTCCAATGCTGTTTTTTTCCGTACCTTCCGTTTATGTTCTGTCTGCTGCTCAATTCCATATGGATAATCCGGAATCTCATATTCCACATCAATATCTTTTGCACGGGAAGCAATATCATTGTCACTTAACTGCTCTACAATTTCCCTTGCGCGCTGCAGGACATTTTCCGGTACTCCTGCAAGTTTCGCAACCTGAATTCCATAACTTTTATCTGCACCGCCTTTGATAATCTTTCTTAAAAAGACAATATCATCTCCCTGTTCCTTTACGGCAATACAGTAATTATCAACACTTTCAAGCTTTCCTTCCAGTTCTGTTAACTCATGATAATGTGTGGCAAACAATGTTTTTGCCCCTAAAAGCTTAGAATTTGCAATATGTTCAATAACAGACCATGCAATACTAAGCCCATCAAAGGTACTGGTTCCCCTTCCAATTTCGTCTAAGATAATCAGGCTGTTTTTTGTGGCATTCCGCAAAATATTGGCAACCTCTGTCATTTCCACCATAAAAGTGCTCTGGCCGCTTGCCAAATCATCGGATGCCCCAACTCTGGTAAAAATACGGTCAACTACACCAATTTTCGCACTGGCGGCAGGAACAAAAGAACCAATTTGCGCCATTAATACAAGAAGGGCAGTCTGACGCATATATGTTGATTTCCCAGCCATATTTGGGCCAGTAATTACGGCAATTTTATGCTTTCTGTCATCCAGATAGGTATCGTTTGACACAAACATATTATTGGGAATCATTTTTTCTACAACTGGGTGACGCCCTTCTTTAATATCAATACATCCATCCTGCGTCATCACCGGGCGAATGTAATTATTCTGTTCTGCGACCAACGCAAGGGACGTAAACAGATCTACCGAAGCAATAATTTTTGCCGTTTGCTGTATTTTGGTAATCTCCTGATAAATCTGTTCCCTCACCTGGCAAAAAACTTCATATTCCAGATTGTAAAGCTTGTCCTCTGCCCCAAGAATCATATCTTCCAGTTCTTTTAAACGTGGTGTGGTATAACGTTCTGAGTTTGCCAACGTCTGTTTTCTGGTCCAGTCCTCTGGTACAAGATTTTGATATGAATTTGTCACATCCAGATAATAGCCAAAAACTTTATTGTATTTTATTTTTAAGTTTTTAATTCCAGTCCGCTCTTTCTCTTCTTCTAATAATTTGGCAAGCCATTCCTTACCATCCGTTTTTGCATGGCGCAGGCGGTCAATGTCTTCATTGTAACCATCCCGGATCATACCGCCTTCCCGAACCGAAAGCGGCGGTTCCTCTTCAATGGCCGATTCAATCAACTGGTGCAGTGTCTGCAAATCATCCATCTGCTCTCCATATTTTTTTAAAAGCGTGCCAGAATATGTATTTAAAATCTCTTTAATTGGCGGCAGCATGGAAAGTGACTGCCGGAATGCAATTAAATCCCTTGCATTGGCGCTTCGGTAACTGATTTTACTAATCAGACGCTCCAAGTCATAAATCGGTCCTAAATATTCCCGAAGCTCTTCCCTGTTTATTGCATTTTCATTTAATGCTTCTATTGTATCAAGCCGTTCATTGATTTCTTCTACCCCAATTAACGGCTGTTCAATCGCATTGCGTAACATCCTGGCACCCATTGCCGTTTTTGTTTTATCCAATACCCAGAAAAGAGAGCCCCGTTTTGCCTTTTCACGCATCGTTTCACAAAGTTCCAGATTTCTTCTGGTAGAACGGTCCAAAAGCATATAACGCTTCGAAAGAAATGGGTGCAGCTTTGTAATATGGTCAAGGGAGATTTTCTGTGTCTCTTCCAGATACTGCATAACAGCACCAGCGGCAATCATTCCAATTGTATAATCATCCAGCCCAAGCCCTGCTAAAGAACCCACTTTAAAATGACGTTTTAAAGTATCAATACACCGCTCTTCATCAAAATGCCAGGAATCAATTGCCGAGATTACAATGCCAAGCCTGCCCTGTAAATCCTCAAAGTCAACTTCTGATACCAAAAAAGAATCATTGCAGATAATCTCTGATGGCATTATTTTTCCGATTTCATCCAAAAGCTGATTCTGTGTAGAAAATTCTGCCAGAAAATAATCGCCAGTAGTCACATCGACATAAGAAACTCCATACGCATTTGTGGTATAAACTACGCACATAAGATAATTGTTTTTTGAGGCATCCAGTGCCTGTGTATTCAGATTAGTTCCGGGTGTAACAACACGGGTAACCGCTCTTTTTACCAGCCCTCTCGCCGTCTTTGGATCTTCCACCTGTTCACAAATTGCAACCTTATATCCCTTAGTCACCAATTTGTTCAGGTAGCCATCCACTGCATGAAAAGGAACACCGCACATTGGTGCCTTTTCCTCTAACCCACAGCTCTTTCCAGTCAGGGTAAGTTCTAATTCTTCAGAACAGACTTTTGCGTCCTCATAGAACATTTCATAAAAATCCCCTAAACGGTAAAAGAGAATACAATCTTTATACTCCTCCTTCATTTTTACATAATTCTGCATCATCGGCGTGAGTGACATAATATAAATTCCTCGCTTTATTATAATCGTAAAATCATTGTTTAAATACAAAAAAACGCCTGTTTATAAGACATTTTTTTACCGCACTACATTGTAGCACAAGAAAATGGAAATGTAAAACCAAAGTTTTGCTTGCCGTTATTCTTTAATAACACGGCCGGAAAATAACTGCTCAAGATTGCAGTCCCTTACTATCTCCAGCGAGTTTAACCATACAACTTTTCTTGCAAAAACAGATTCCATATTTCAGAATCAAAGGATACCCTTCTTCGATAAGCGCTGCATCATAATGCTTTTGATCAATCTGCTGCAGTGCTTCTTTACAGAGTTTCTCCATTTCTGTATAAGTTCTGGCACGTTTTAACTCCAGTATAACCGCCGGCCGCTGTTCATCATGCGGCATCAGGATAATGTCATACCGCCCATCGCCGCTTTCCAGATTGGATTTCTTTTTGTATCCCCGCAGCCCTCCCAAAAGGCCAAGCAGGAAACCATGATAGAAGTTTTCTGCGCTGTCCATATAGCTGATGCTCTCCTGCAGCTGCTGCTTTAGAAGTCCCCCAACTGTTTTTGTGTCACAAGATAAAATGGCATTGTACAGACTAGAAAAATCCATTGTGGATACCTTCTGACGGAACCATTCCTGTATGGTATTATTATAGATATATTGTATTTCCGTGTTCGGAATTTTCATATTAATAAAAATGGCATCTGACCGAAAGTTTTTTTCTACAGCTTTCAGATAGCCGGTAAAAAGCAAAAAATTCCAGAGATTATCTTCTGACAGCAGAATGTCCCCATAAGTGATATCCTCATGGACCTGCTTTTCTATGGCGCCGCCTGAAAGCAGAAATTCGATTTCCTGCCTGGCATTTTCGTCTGCCCTTTTGACCATCTCCTGCACAATACTGTTTGAAGAAGTATTCGACCAGTATGGTTTTGGGAATTTTGTATCTTCAAAAATAATATCATCTACATAATTAATTATGCTCCATGGATTATAGACCTCGGTATCCCCAAACAGATACCCATCGTACCACTCCTTTACCTCATCCCTGTGCTGTTCAATTCCATAAAAGGAAAGGAGCTTATCCACCTCTTCCTGTACAAAACCAAAATATTGGGCACAATGGTCCTCCAGAATGGAACTCACTTTCAGGTTATTTAAACCGGTAAATATGCTTTCCCTGCTAATGCGCAGGCATCCTGTTACCACAGCAAACTGCAGGGAATCATTCGTCTTCAATGCAGATTCAAATAAGGACCGGATAAAACCGACCATTTCGTCATAAAACCCTCTAAAATAAGCATTTTCCAGTGGTACGTCATATTCGTCAATTAAAATAACCGTGTTACTGTGATGGTATTTTTCTAAACAGCCTGACAGAAAAAGGAGGGACTTTGCATAAACAGCCTGCCCTGCACTATAATCTAAAACAGCGTTATACCGTTTCTTCTGTGCCTGGGTCAGCACATCCCCTTCTAAAAGATAGGAGTGGCGCTCATACTCTTTGACAATTTCATCTATAAGGCTTTCATAGGCCATCTTAAAATCCGGCTGCTTGGCTGATTTCATGGAAAGAAAGATAACAGGGTATTTCCCCATATGCCTGGTATACTCCTCTCCGGCCTCCATAATTTTTTTTCCGGCAAAATACCCGGAATTGTCCTTTACTGTGCCATCCGCAGCAACCTCTTCCTCAAAAAAAGTGCGCAGCATGCTCTGGGCAAGCGTTTTTCCAAAACGTCTTGGGCGGGTAAACAATGTCACTTTACTTTTTCGAATCAGTAAATCCCGAATTAATAACGTTTTGTCAACATAATAATAATCATTATCAATTATTTCTTTGTAAAACTCAATTCCAATCGGTATCGCCTTTTTAATTTCCACACAAAACACCCCCTAACTCTTAGTTATCTTTCTACAGTTCCTTAGAACCTGTAAATGGACAATCAATTACTTTTAATATATAATTCTATCAGATTGTAACCAGTCATGCAATAACAGAAAAAGCGGCCTGCATTTTCGGCCGCTTTTTCTGTTACTATATACTAAATATCACATCATGCATAATTTTAATATACTCCTGTTTTTCTAAAGTCAATACTTCCTTATACAATATTCCCTGAAAAATTTCCAAATCAAATAATATATGATTCTGACTTTTTGATAAACTAGACAACTTGCTTTTAAATTTATCAAAAGATACACTATCCTGTTCTTTTTCAACAATTCCAGCATCATTATATATTACAATCAGCACTACTCTCGTTTTTAGTTCATCCAAAGAAAATTCTGGAAAAAAAGCCATTTGTAATGTCAAAATACTATCATAAGCTTTCTGATGTAATTCTTTTTTAGGAATTCTTGATTTTCTAACATTTTTAAATTCCATCAAATAAATATGTGCATCATCTTTTATATACAATGCATCACAAGACTTATGTGGTTTCTTTACACGATAAATATTAACGATATCGTTTGTTATACTATCAAAGTTATAGACAAGATTTTGATAATCAACAACAGCATTCCCCTTATCATCTTTGGAGGTTTCTCTAAGTGTACTCTTTGCTCTATTTTCATCTAACAGTCTATTCATTTCTACCTCATAAATTTTCTAGCGGTTTATATAATAATTCATAGATGCGATCAGTATTTTTTGTTACATTCTCTGAAATATATCGATTCTTCATTGTTTCCTTCATTAAATAAAAACTTCCAATGTCTTCGGAATCTCTAGCGTACTCCGATTATATTCAGCTGCAAAGGTTTCCGTCACAGTCAGATATATTGTACCGTTCTTTTTAAATACGATTGTTCCTTTTCCTTTATTTCCCCAGCCATCTTCATCATTTATTTTATTTACAGTCCCTAAGGCTGAATTTCCTGCATATCTGTTATAATCCAGCCGTCGTTGCCATCGATATCCTGTTCACAGATGTAACGGTAGGACTGCTTGACGATTTTTGATTTTCCATCTGCATAAGAGACCTTTATTTTCTCTTTTGAATCAATTTCGATACAGCCATTCTCTCCTTCCCTGACAGAAACAGAATACCCCTTCACTTTTTCGCGGATACCGCGTTTATAATAATTTTTCACCAAATTGCACTGCTGCAGATAAATCTCTCTGCTTTCTGCCAGAACCTGATCCATTTTGCTGATATTTCCGGTATTTACAGCAGATGTAAAAATTTTTATGTACCAGTCAAATGCCTCTTCCGGCGTATCCGCCCATTGGCTTTGTGAATCAGATACGCTGTTTTCCCCTTCATTAACAGCTCTTTTTTGTGAATTCTGAGAAAGAGTACCAGAATTAAAACCTGCTTCCTGCAAGGCTTTTTCCAGCCAGGTAAGGGACGCATATGGATACCTGCTTATTTCTGTATTGTCTTTCCATACGCTGCTATTTTTTAAAGCAGAACTATTTTTCTGGGTCATATTTTCCGTTTTATCAGAAACAGTATTCTGCTTTCTGTTGTCAGCATTTTCTTTTGCCGCATTTTGTTCCTGTTCTGCCACAGAATCCATACCTGCGCTGCAGGTGATTCCGATTGCCATACATAACGCAGCCATTAACGGAATCATCATCCATTTTGAATAACTTCTTCTTCCGCTGATTGCACGGATTCTTTGTTCCATTTCTTTTCCTTTTCTGCTCATTTGCAGCATGGAATAACGAAAATCTCCCCATACAGGCTTTCCTGCCAGCCTTACTAACATTTCTCCATAACAGAACCTTTTTTCTTCTCCTAACAGACGAATTACTGTTTCATCGCAGAAAAGCTCAGCATCCTTTTTGGAACAGGAAGCAGCAATCCACACAAAAGGATTAAACCAGTATACTGATACCAAAAGCATCCGAAACATTGCCCAGATATGATCTTTATGCCTGTAATGAACAAATTCATGTGTAATCATCTGATCTAATTCTTCTTTACTGATTTTATCTTCCATGTCTTCCAAAATCAGTGAATAGGGAAGATAAATGGAAGGATGAAAAAAGCCATACAGACATGGGTTCTGAATTCCACTGACTGCATATATCTTTACATTCTCTCTTTTTCCATATAAAATACGGTTCTTTTTCATTTTACGAAGTAAGATGATATTAGATAAAAACAGCCAGAAAAATAATAACACAAAAATAACTGCCCAGAGAACCGGCAGGAACCGGCGCCATGGCATAGAAAGCGTTTTCTCGCTATTCTCGCCTGCTGCCGGCACCATAACTGTTTCTCCCCGTTCATAGAAACCGTCTTTTCCTTCTGAACCAATTGAAACAATCTTGTTCTGCTTTCCAGAAACTTTTTTGTCAGACCCCTCTGACAAAAATACCCCTCTTCCCGTCTCCTCTAACAGAATCCCCTGTCTATTTTTATAGTCTTCTTCCTGTACCAAATCTTCCTCTTCCCATACCAAAGATGCTTTAGAAAGAAGATTTTCTATGCTAAATGGTGTTGCAATCATATTTACTGGAATTAGAAACCGCAGCAACACAACACCCCAAAGGGCATAAATCAAACGATAGCGGATTTTTCCCATAAAAATCTTGCGAATTACAAGAATCATCCCTGCTAACAAAGAAGCTTCCAACATCCATTCCCAAAAAACTTCCATCATTTTCCCTGTTCCCTTTTCTTTCGTTTATTCTCGCATATGCAGCGTCCAAACCTTAGCAGCTTGTTCCTTTAATTTATACTCAACAACGCCAACATTTGCCAAAACTGAAATTGTATGGACTAATGAACGCTCATTATCTATGAATATTTGTGGTAATTCATTGCGTTCATTAGTATATTTACCGTTCCTTATGATTCTTTCTTTTCTGCTGCTTCTAATATTTCCCGCAGCTCCTGTATATCTTCTTTTGATAAGTCATTTTGGCGGAGCAATGCGCTCATCATCATCCCAATGCTTCCATCATAAATCCGCTGCAGAAAATCCCTCGTTTCCTGTACTACAACATCCTCTTTTTTGACTTTTGGGAAGAAATATTTTGTTTTTCCATTTTCTTCATATCCAATCAGCCCTTTTTCCGTCATTCGACGAACCATGGTTGCACAGGTACTTTTACTCCATCCTACCCGTTCACTTAGCAATGGTACAATCTGCATCAAAGACCTCGGCGACTCCTCCCATAAGCAGTTCATAAGATACCACTCACTATTTGTTACCCGAATTTCCTGTTTCACTGTTACCTCCTTTTTTGCTGCTACTTTTTGAGCAAAAGTTCTGCTTTACCTTGTAAACCACATTATAGGGCAACAAGTTTAATTTGTCAACCACACAAAACCGCCAAGTACAATTTTTTTGCACCTGGCGGTTATATCAGCAGGATAACCCCTCTATGTCAAAAATGCCTGTAAAGTTGCGCCCAGCTTATTTGCCAGGTCTGTCAGGTCTGTTGTCAGTACCTCCAGATTTTCAATGCCGCACATCATCTGCTCTGTAACCTCTGCAGCGCTTTGAGATAAATCTGCATTATCTACTGCAGAAGCTGACAAATCAGAAATAACCTCAGACATATTATCTCTTGCCTGATTCATATCTGAAACATTTTCCTGCATATTAGCTTCTTTTTCTGTTATCTGAATAATGGCATGATTAATCTCGCCAAAAATCAGTTTCGTCTTTTCTACGTTCTCCTCCTGATATTTCAGTGCCTCCTCAATCGTCCCCATCACATTGACAATTCCATCCATCTGTTGTACCAATGCCTGGATATTATCTCCGATTCTGGCAGCAGAATTATTTGATTCTTCTGCAAGCTTCTGAATTTCCAGTGCCACTACAGCAAAGCCCTTACCGGCATTTCCTGCCCGTGCGGCTTCAATACTGGCATTTAAGGCCAACAGGTTTGTTTCTTCGGCAATATTGGTAATATATTCTGTTACACTTTTAATCTGCTGAACAGATTCATTGGTAACAGCCGCCTGAATACTGATTTCCTTGACGGTTTCCCTGGAATTTCTGCTGCTGTCTGAAAGATCGTCCATTATATTTCTGCTGTTCCTGGAAAGTACCGCCATATGGTCAGAAAGTTCATTAATATCTTCGATCTGCTGTAAAATCAAATCAATGGCATTCCGGGTGATATCCACATCCTGAGACGCATGCTGCACTGCTGTTTTCTGGCTGTTCGCCTTTCCATTAATCTGCCCAATGCTTCCATTCATTTCCCTGGCTGCAAAAATATTTTGTTTCAGCATATCGCTTAACTTCTCCGCTGCCCCTGTCAGCCTGCTCATTCCATCCTGAATGTCATCAAACAGATTTCCTACTTTTATACGCAACTTCTCTGTTCCTGATGCAAGCTCCCCAAATTCATCCTTCCATTTGATTTCTGCCAGCCTTTCATCAGATAGATCGCCTTCCGAAACCTTAAGAAGTACCCGGCGGACATCATAAAGTATCTTTGTAAGCCCGCCTATATACCAGAAGATAAATGCTACTACGATAAGCAGGATAACCACAGATACAATGGCACTGGTCAATATGTACTGATTCATGATACTGTCCATCTCATCGGTTGTAGTCGATGCCATCAACGCTCCAGTAACACTGCCGTTTCCTGGCTGGACAATCGGAATAATATAAGCATGGCACATTTTATTATCAATTTCTATATTACGGTACCATAACTGGGCGCCCTGCTCTAACGTATGCTTCTGAATATTCTCCCCTGCCTTCATTCCATTCCAGCGTGCCCCATCCTCACTGCAGATTGATGTCATTGCAGCCGTATCATGATAGAAAAAAGTAATGTCAATTCCAGTCTGCTCTTTTAAGTCATCCACTATCGAGGTTTCCTGCGATACATTAAAATTCATCCCACGCCACACATTTCCATCTGCTTTCCTGTCATAATCGCCATACCCCTGGCTGGTATACAGGCTCATTGCCGCTAAGGCACCAGATTTTAAGCTGCTTTTTGTCTTTGCATACATACCTGAACGGAATTGGATCAGTCCAACCACCAGAGAAATCACGGTCAGAAACAGCAATGGGACACAGCACAACGTAAGCATTTTCTGCTTAAATTTCATCTTTATCCCTCCTTACATCGAATCTTGCGTAATCACGGTAACGCCTGTATCCGTCTTCGTGTTTGTTTCTGTATAAGTCCCTTCCAGAGCCTGTATGGCAATTGTAATCCCATCATGCCCCATAACCGTTGGGTTCTGCTGCATTGTTGCCTGGATAATCCCTTCTGATACAAGTGACAATACGGCATCCGATGTATCAAACCCTATAACAACACTCTCTGTCCGATCCTCTTTTACTGCCTCACCAATGCTGACCGTTGTGCCCTCATTGGTACCAAAAAAGCCGACATACTTTTCAGATAAGCCATCCTTTACCGCATTTTTTATATTGGCAGCATCATCTTCCATATATATTGTATCCGCAAGCGTAAAACCGGTTCCCTCAAATGCCTCCCGGAACCCTTCTTCTCTTGCCACACAGGAAGCTGTATCCTTTGTAACCCCCATTACACCAATCGTACCCTTTGTAATTCCCTTGTCCTGCAATTCCTTTTTCATCGTTTCCGCAGCAGTCCTTCCTGCTACATTATTGTCAGTAGCAAGGGCTGTCACACAGTCATAGCTTGCAGCACTGTCTACATAGATAATCTTACATCCTGCCTCTTCTGCCTTTTTCAGGCTTCCATTCACACCATCTGCACTGTTTGCCGCAATCAAAATGGCATCTGCACCATCTGCCACTGCATCATCTATACATGCACTCTGCTGCGCATCATCATGTGCATCCGGCCCAATCCATTTGTATGTAACATTTCCCAGCTCCCCGACTGCCTGCTGACAGCCATCATCAATTGATTTCCAGTAACTGTCCGTTAAATCCATTGTAATCAGATATACGTTCCTAAACATCATAAGAAAAACAAAAACTGCTGCTTTTGCAGCGTCAGATGGCATAGCCGGATGGTTTTTCGCATGATGTTTTAAATAGCCGAATAGTAACAAAAAAATAATTCCCCCGCATATTTTCTATCTTATACAGGAGAATTATTTTTTATTATTTCTGCGATTTCTGATACCATTAGCCATGAATTCGCTCTCAGTTTTTCAGAGTTTTTTATAATGGAACTTCTAATAGATGGTTTCTTAATGTATTCTGCCATCAATCATTAACAATCGGTTCAAAACGGTCTCCCCTTTTCAGATTCAATATTGTGACATAATGCAGGATATCAAATGCCTCTGGCACAGTCTGCAAATATGCCATATGCTCCTCTTCCCATGCTGAAATTTCTTCTTCTGTCAAAGGAGAAGCCCCAATTCCCCTACATGCTTTTATCCTCCCATGCCAACTCTCCCTTGTAAAGGTAACTGGCAGGTCAAATGTCAGCTTATTCTCAGGAACAAAACAATTCCCACACCATGGTGGCGTATCTAGCTGATATCTTGTCATATGCCCGCCTGACCAGGATGGGTTATATTTTAACACCAGTTCTTCACTTTTAGCTGCAATCTCACTTTCCTCTGGAAGCCACGCCATAAAAAGTATGGCAAAATGCCCATTATCTTTTAACATCCTGTGGATTTTTGGCAATAAAACATCTTGATCAAAATACATAAAACACTGGCAGGCTGTAATTACATCAAATGTTTTCTCCGGAAAATTAATCTGCTCTGCCGGAGTAACCAGATATTGAATATCCATTCCTGCCTCCCGGCTCAATTTCTGGGCATATGTAATCTGATTTTCTGAAATATCTGTCCCTGTCCACTTTGCACCATAATGATACATATTCCTCGGAATCACACCTGTTCCGGTTCCCAAATCCAAAGCTTCCTGCCCTGCAATTCCTAAAGAAAGCTCTGCTAATTTCTCATAAAATGCTTTTGGATAAATATCACGGTACTTTGCGTAATCCTTTGAAGCTTTTCCCCAGTCAAATGCCTGTCCATGGTCAATCTTCTTATTTTTGATTTCCATATATTCTAACCTCTTTTTTCTCATTACTCTTTTATTCTGTCAATTTCTGTAAGATTGACACCAAAAGATGCATCATTTCTTTTTCTGCCATGCGTCCACCATCTTTTTATGGAATATTTTTAGCATGCAAATTCCTTAAATTGCCGTTCCGGCCCTCCGCACACTGGGCAGCGGTCAGGAACAGAATCCCCATACATAACATGTCCGCAAATCGGGCAGACATAGACCTTGTCCAGATTAAACGGTTCTACATCCATTGCCTGAGCCAACAACCTGGCATGTACCTGTTCTGCGGCCAAAGCAGCTTCATAGGCCCGTGCAGAAAGTGGAGCATTATTCTTTTTTGCATAATCGGCCATAATCCGATAAAACTGCTCATACTCAAAATTTTCTCCCTGAATAAACGCATTCATGGATTCCAGAAATGCAGACGGCCTCTCCAGAACAGAATAAAAATTCCGGGCATGATGATACTCTGACTCTGCCAGAGCCTCAAATAGATTGGCAATCTTATCAAATCCACGCCTGCGGGCACGGTCTGCAAATGTCAAATATTTCAGATGAGCCATCATTTCAGCTTTTACAGTCTCTTCCAGTTTTTCTTTTAAAACGCCATCCTTTCGTTCTACTGCATAACAGCCATCCGGCAAATCCTGTAAACGCCAGTTTAGCTTATCATTTTCCAGATAAAAATGAATAATATGATGGTTAACATCAGATGCCCGGATATCCGCAGACACATCTTCAATCATAGCCCCGCCGCCGCCACTACAAATCAACGGAATCCCATCTACCTCATCAATAAAACGGGAATGCACATGACCACAGAGCAGATACTTTACTTTCTCCTTCCATGGTTCAAACACTGCTTTTAAGCGGTGATATTCTTCCTCCGAAACAGAATTTCCAATAAAATGATTCGGAACCGGAATGTGGAATGCAATGATAACACGGCTTACTTCCTCCATAGAAAGTAACTGTGACAAAAGCTCCAATCCCTCTTCTTCAAATTCACGCAGAGCATTATCCAACACAACAATAGCAAAACCATCCGCAAGCAATGCATAATTGTGCAATCCATAGTAATCATTATAAGCCCCTGTGTCATGGTTTCCGCGCAATACATAAACATCATTTTCGGCGACTGTTTCGGTAATGCCGTTTATGCTTTGGTAATAGCTGTTGGTTCCTGTGGGAACTAAATCACCCACAATTAATGTGATATCATCTTTTGCAGTCTCCTCTAATGCCCCAGCAAAAACTTTCATATTATAGGTTCCCAGCCCTTCACAGCCCGGATCTCCAATTACCCCTACAGAAGATACTCCAGACAGGTGAATCATCGGCGAAGTTACTTTCTTAATTTTATTTTCTGACATATAATGTATTTTCTCCCTTCTTTTCCGATTCAATCAAAAATTTAAGATCTAATGCCTCCATTATAACCTAGAAATCCTTATATTACAATTATAACCAGAAAACTCCCTAAGAAATTGCAGAAAAACAGAAGCTGCTGGTTTTGCAGCGCCAGACGGCATAGCTTGATATAAAGTTTCCTACTTATGGTATGGCTCTCCATTCATAATCCGGTATCCCCGGTAAATCTGCTCAAGCAGCACGATGCGCATTAACTGATGTGGAAATGTCATTTTAGAAAAGCTTATAAGCTCTTTAGACTCCTTTAAGATATCAGAAGCAAGTCCAATCGAACCGCCAATTATAAAAATAATATGGCTTTCCCGATGCAGGCCAAGCGCATGGATTTTTTTTGAGAATTCCTCAGAAGAAAACTGCTTCCCCTGAATGGCAAGAGAAATCACATAGGCGCCATCTTTTATGTATTTTTTCAGACGTTCTCCCTCTTTCCTGCGAATCAGCTCTTCTTCCTGTGTGCTGGCATGATCAGGTGTTTTTTCATCTGCCACTTCGATGATTTCGAGTTTACAGTAGCGACTTAAACGTTTTTTATATTCTGCCACCGCATCTGCAAAATATTTCTCTTTTATTTTCCCCACCGCCAATATTGTAATTTTCATTTGTATCCCCTGTCTTTCTCTGTTTTAATGTCATTTTCTGTGGCAATTCCTAAGAATGGGCAAATGCCGTATTATTTTCTAATGCAAGGCTGACACACAAAGCATGATTGATTTTTTCTAAAATCTCATCGTCTAAATGGCAGACTTTTTCCCGCAGACGTGACTTATCAATTGTCCTGATTTGTTCTAACAAAATAACAGAATCTTTTATAATATTGTACTTATTCATTTCTAATGCAATATGTGTGGGAAGCTTTGCCTTATTCATTTTGGAAGTAATTGCCGCACAGATTACAGTAGGGCTGTGACGATTTCCCATATCATTCTGTATAATAAGTACCGGACGAACGCCTCCTTGTTCTGAACCAACAACAGGTCTTAAATCCGCAAAATAAATGTCTCCACGCTTGATTACCAAAACGTCCACTCTCCAATCCTTTTAAATTTCTCAAAAGCAGAAAATAATCCGTACAAAATTATTTTCTGTTTTTACATTACGGACACCGACAAAAATAGCTATGTAAGTGTTTTGTATCTATTTTTATCCTTGCCACTTTTTAGGAGAAATATTCGCAAGCGCTTTTATTTTTTGTACTTTTATCGGTTAAAAACTGTTAACAATTCATTTTAAGTAAGTTGCCTGATTGCGTTTTTCACTGCTTTGTGTCAAAACTCTGGATAATAATCTTTAGTAGAAACCACTTTTCCATTTCGGTAAAATACTCGTGGAACCCGTTTTCCAACATCACAGACGAATTCATAGTTAAAGGAATAAGACATTGCAGAAATCTCCTCAATACTAATTTCCTCTGTTCCATCTTTTCCAAATAAAGTAACGGTATCCCCTGTTTTTACATCTGAAATATCTGTTACATCTACCATAAACTGATCCATACAGACACGCCCAAGAATCGGCGCACTCTGCCCATGAACCAAAACACGCCCTCTATTGGAAAGCGAACGCGGATACCCATCTGCGTAACCAACCGGAATAGTAGCGACTCTGGTACGGCGTGTAGTCTGATAGGTGCCGCCATAGCCGATTTCTTCCCCCGCCTCCAACTCTTTTACAAAAGAAATAATTGCTTTTAATTCCATGGATGGTGTCAGTAAAAGCCGTTCCTTTTGCACTTCTTCCGATGGATACAGGCCATAAAGGCAGATGCCATCCCGTACCATATCAAGATGTACCAAAGGTTCTTCCATGATTCCTGCACTATTTGCGATATGCTTTATCGGAAGTGTAACCCCTGCCTTCTCTATTTTTTTCGTAAACGCACAGAACCGTTGAAATTGTCTCATAGCCTTTGTTTTATCGGCCTCATCCATCCTTGCAAAATGAGAGAAACAACCATGAACCTGAATCCCTGGAAGGCTCGCAATCTTCATAATGTCATCAAAGCTTTTGTCATTTAACGCAAACCCAATCCGATTCATTCCTGTATCTAATTTAAGATGAATGCCTGCTGTTTTTTCTTTTTTGACAGCAATTTCTGAAAGTTCTTCTGCCATTTCCAGAGTAAATACTGCCGTATCAATTTCATAGTCAATCATTGCGCTGTACTGCGGCCTTGCCGTATAACCAAGGATCAGCATCGGCTTTGTAATCCCAGCTTTACGAAGCTCAACGCCCTCTTCCAAAATCGCAACACCATAAGCATCTGCCAGTTCATCTATCGTATGTGCTACTTCAATGGCTCCATGTCCATAAGCATCCGCTTTGATAATTGCCATAAGTTTTGTTTCCGGCTTCAAAAGCTGTTTTGCATGCAAAAAATTATCATAAATTGCATCCAGGTTAATATTTGCCTGAACTCTGTAGTATTCTTTCATTATTATCTCCCATCTTTCTATCTTTTTCCTGCTTCTCTCAAAATGGAGAAAGCCTGAAAAAATTGGAAAGTTTCATTCGAACTTCTCTCTCCTATCAAACAAATCATTCCTAAAACTATGGCAGCAGATTTTTTAATTCTTCTAAAATATCGGTTGCAAGCATTGAGGAAAATCCTCTTTTTTTAACATATTCTTCTGCCGTTAATCCGTGCAGATAAACACCAAGCGAAGCCGCTTCAAAAGCAGGCATCTTAAGAGCCAGAAGCCCTCCAATGATGCCGCTTAACACATCCCCTGAACCACCTTTTGCCAAAGCATTATTGCCTGACTGATTAATATAAAAACGGCTTCCACCTGATACAATTGTCCGTGCATCTTTTAATACAAGAACAGGACCAGAAACCGCTTTACAGGACGCAACCATATCTTCTTTGATTTGCTCTGTATCTTTTCCGATCAGACGGCTCATTTCTTTAAGGTGTGGTGTCAAAACAAAATTTTCTGGCAGGCACAGCGGGCTGCCATTCGGTTCCAGACAATCCCCTGTTTCCTCTAAAACCATGCCATCTCTTACAAATTCGGCCAATATATTTAATCCATCCGCATCAATTAAGACCGGAATATTTTTCACTTTATATACCTGTTTTAACATAAATGCCGCAATCTCTGATTTCCCAAGTCCTGGCCCAATCACGATTGTTGTAGCCCACTCGATTTCTTCTGACACCCTTTTTACAAAGGTTTCCTGTTCTTTTGCCGAGGATAGTTCTGTCCCATCATAGGTACAAAGAAGCGCTTCCGGCAAATTTGCCTGCAACATGGTACGATTGTTTTCATGGGTTACTATTTTAACCAGACCGCTTCCCATCCGATATGCTGCGGCAGCAGCAAAAAAGGCAGCGCCGCTCATTTGCTCAGAACCTGCAATCACCAGTGTTTTTCCATAACTTCCTTTATTACTTCTTGGAATCCGCTTTGGAAAAAGTGATAAAATGTCTTCCTTTTCATAAGAAACAGCTTTCGGCATCACTTCCTCTATCGCTTTTTTCGGAAATCCAATATCTGCTACAATAACATTCCCTGCATATTGCATCCCCGGAAAAAGGACAAGCCCCCTTTTATTGACACCAAAGGTCACTGTGTAATCTGCTTTTACCGCAGTCCCAAGAACTTTTCCGCTTGAAGCATCAATTCCAGAAGGAATATCTACCGCAACTACAATGGCTTCCGCCTGATTGATTTTTTGAATCCAATCCGCATAATTTCCTGTAATATCCCGGGACAGCCCGATTCCAAAAACAGCATCGACAATAACAGTATATTCAGAAGGTTTGGCTGTAGTGATAACCGGAACCGAAAGATTCCGTGCAATGAATAGCTGCTGTTTCATTTCCTCACTAGCCTTTTCTTCCTGTCCTAAAAGAAGAATCTCTACCTCAAACCCTGCCTCTGCAAGAATCCGCCCACAGGCAGCGCCATCTCCTCCATTATTGCCCATACCGCAGACCACAAGAATACGGTCGATTTCCTTTTTTGCAAAAGTACAGACACACTCTGCCACGCTCAAGGAAGCGCGTTCCATTAAAACAAAAGACGGAATCCCTATTTTATAAATAGAAACTCCATCAATCTTCTTAGCCTCATCTGCATCAGCAATATACTGCATATTTACTCCTTTCTTCCAAAACCCCTTCACCCCTTACCAATTGCGACTGCGCAGGCAATTGCCATTGTTTTTGAATCGGACAGGGAAATATGAATCTTATCCACACCCAGATTGTCCGCCGTTTTTTTAGCATTTCCAGAAAGCTCTACATAAGGCGCACCGCTTTTGCTTCTTAAAATCTCAATTTCCACCGGCAAGATGCCGGAAAACCCAGTTCCCAGTGCTTTTGCCACTGCTTCCTTTCCGGCAAAATTGGTCACTGCGCTTCCTGGCCGTTTTTTTACAAGCTGCTGTTCTTTTTCAGAATAATGCCGACAAAGAAAGGTTTCCTTCTGAACCGCCTTTAATACCCGATCTCTTTCGATTTGGTCAATACCAATTCCGATAATCTGCTCCATTCCTTTCTCCTTAACATTAGAAACTGTTCACGGCTATTCTAAACATCATGCGAAAAACCATCCAGCTATGCCGTCTGGTGCTGCAAAACCAGCAGCTTTTGTTTCCCTTATTACAACGCCGAATCAGCGCCTTTATGCTCTATTTCGATTTCACCTTTCCAGACATCATGTTCCCTGTCAAATATTTCTACTACTTTTGCTCCCAGCAAATCATGCATATATTTATAGATTTCTGTATTCCGAAGTTCCTTTTCCTGTTTCATTAAAATATGCTCTGTCAGCTCTTCTCTTACCTTCCCAATCCACTGCTCCTCCCATTCAATCTCTTTCGTATTCTGAATGAGTGTTTCATAACAAATACGCATACTTTCAATCAGAAGCTCCTGATTGGCAAGCGTAATCTCGTCTGGCAGACGATCCAGTAATTCCTCTGCTTCCATCGTCTTCTGCCTTAATTCTTCTAAAAGCTTCTGATTTGCATCCTGCCTTTTACTGCGGATTGGGCTGTCAATCTCATGTCCATCGGTCATGTTGTTCAGAACATTATTCATTATAATCTTTCGTGTTTTTTCATATTCTTTCAAATCATTGTTAGTCTGTCCCTGCTTCTGAATCAGCTTATTAAGCTGTTTTTCCAAATGTACCAGCTTCCTTGTCTTTAAATGGTCAGGAAAAAGCTGATGCCACCTTGGATCTAATGTCAGTAATGGAACCTTGACATAACGCAGCGACTCCAGATACCTTTCTTCTAATTCTTCTTCTTTTGTTCTTTTTCCATTACGCATCCTTTCCCCTCCTTCCCAAAAGCTCTGTTCCTAAGGAACATCCCTAACCCTGGGATAATATCGCATCCAGGGTATAAAACAGTTCCTTTATATTAATCGGCTTTGCAATATGGCCATTCATCCCGCTTTTTATAGCCTCTCTTTTATCTTCCTCAAAGGCATTGGCAGTCATTGCTATAATTGGTATAGAAGCCAGTTGTTCATCCGCAAAGTTACGGATTTCTTTTGTTGCCTCATATCCATTCATAATCGGCATCTGTACATCCATCAGTACCACCTGATAATATCCTGGTTCAGATTCCTTCAGCATATCCACAGCAATTCTTCCATTATCCGCAACCTCTGTCTCAAATCCGGCATCCCCTAAAATAGCTACCGCAATTTCCTGGTTCAGCTCAACATCTTCTGCCAGCAAAATACGTCCTGTATGAATCTGTAACGTCTCCCTTTCCTGATCCTGTTTCTCTCCTCTCTCTTCTATACATACGATAGAACGAAGACAGCTTCGAAGCTCTGACAGGAAAAGCGGCTTGGTACAAAACAACGTAACTCCAGCTTCCCTTGCCTCTGTCTCAATATCTGACCAGTCATATGCAGTTAAAATAATAATTGGTGCATTTTCACCAACTTCTTTCCGAATTCTTCGGGCAACCTCAACACCATTCATATCCGGTAAAAGCAAGTCAACAATATAAATCCCGTAAGTATCCTTTCTTGTGACTGCCTGATGGGTACGCAGTACAGCCTCTTTTCCTGATAAAGTCCATTCTGCCCGCATTCCAAGCTGCTGGAGCATATAAGACACACTATCACAGGTATTAAAATCATCATCTACAACAAGCACCCTGTAATCTCTTAATTCCGGTATACTTTTTGTATCTTCAGCTTCTGTGTTCAGACGGAACGTTAGATTGACGATAAATTCCGAACCTTCCCCCTGCTTGCTTTTTACTTCAATGGTTCCATTCATCATTTCTATAATGTTCTTTGTAATCGCCATCCCAAGTCCAGTTCCCTGAATCCCGCTTGTTGTAGTAGTTTCTTCTCTCTCAAATGGTTCAAAAATATGCTTTACAAATTCTTCACTCATACCGATACCAGTATCTTTAATACGGAATTCATAATTCGCATACTGCTTTGGTGCACCGTCCTTTTCAGTAAGCCTCATGCTAACTTTTCCGCCGGCGCCTGTATATTTAACAGAATTGCCAAGCAGATTCAAAAGAACCTGATTCAGACGTAATCTGTCACAATAAATTTCTTCGTCCAAAACGTCAATCGTATCAATCTGCAGTTCAAGCTGTTTTGCATGAATATCTGCCTGTAAAATATTACAAAGACCATGTAAAATATCCGGCAGGCTGCACGGTTTTTCTTCCAGATGCATTCTTCCACTCTCAATACGGCTCATATCTAAAACATCATTAATCAAACTCAACAGATGATTTCCTGACGTCTCAATTTTTCTGAGATATTCCTCAACCAGTTCTTTGTGGTCAATATGGGTAATTGCCAGATTGGTAAACCCTACAATTGCATTCATCGGTGTACGGATATCATGCGACATATTCGATAAAAATGTACTTTTTGCTTTATTCGCCCTGTTCGCCTGCATAAGCGCATCTTCTAACAGATTTTTCTTTTCCATTTCATTACGTGTTTCTGTATCTACATTATGCAGTCCTAAGACAATGCCATGATTTCCTTCCCACGCCCCTGCACGCACGGCCTTCATCTGAAAATATTTCATTTTCCCATCAATATAAACACGGTAATTCACACAGAAAAACTTCTTTCTAATCAATTCCTGTTTTAGATTCTCTGGTGAAACTGCGCACAAAAGCGCTTCTCTGTCCTTTTCATACACAAAATTCTGTATGTACTGATTCATGCTATCAAGCAGAGAAAGTTCATTGCTGCCAAAAATAGATTGATAAAATGGTTCATTATTATCATTTTGAAGCAGATTTCCATTTCCTGTATCAAGGTCAAAAAAGCAGACAAGAGCATAGTCCATCGTCAATGCCCGTATTAATTCATTCTGCCGCCTTTCTTTCTTTTTCTCTTGCAGCTTCTGTTCTGTGCAGTCTAGAAGAAAACGCTGGTAGTACAGTTCCCCATTTTCCTTTAATAGCTTGACATTTCCCATAACATACAGTATTTCGCCACTTTTATGACGCACACGGTATGCCACACTGATACTGTCCCCTTCTTTTTCAAGTTTTTCAATGCTGCTCCGAAGCTTTTGCTTATCTTCCTCCACAACAGATGGGGCAATCATATCAAACCCTGTATCCATCAGCTCTTTCAAAGATTTATATCCTAATATTTTAAGCGCTGCATTGTTGATGCTGATAATTTGAGAACCATCTATTGTATGGCACATGACACCACAGTCAATTGAAGTAAATATCATCTCCAGAGTATGGTTCTTCTTTAAAATTTCCTGCTCATAGGCACGTTCCTGTGTTATGTCAATTGCCACACCAACCGTTCCCATGACATTTCCATTAAAGTCATACAATGGAGACTTATAGGTAGTAAGAAGTCTTTTCCCTTCTCCTGTCTGAATAATTTCCTCTGATACACAGGTCTTTCCGCTGCTCATAACTTCACGTTCTGACTCTATACATGCCGGATCATCCTGCTCCACATCCCAGATATATGCATGGCTCTGGCCTTCTACCTGTTCTTTTGCTTTATTCACGGTCTTACAAAAACTATCATTCACCTTCCTGTGAATTCCATCTTTATCCTTATACCATATAAGATTTGGAACACTGTTAATCGTAGTCTCAAAAAAATGGCTGGTCTGGTCAAAATCCCTGCTCATTTTGCAGGTTTGCTGCCATCTTAAAAAACGGAAACGGGTTTCTGCTTCTGACATTGGCATCACCCAGATATCTTTCAGCCCTGACAGACTGTCCTCTATAAGCGAAACCTGTTCCTGACTTACAAGCACGATCATCTCTGCATCACTGTTTTTTAACGATAACAGCATTTGAACTGCTTCCTTTGCATCCATACCATGAAGATTCGCCAGAATCACATCAGCATTCGCCGCCATCGCTTTCTCTGGCATATTGCTTTCAGAAAACTCATGCGTAAAATGCTCAAGTGGAGACATTTCCTTTATTGTTTCAAATGCTTTGCACTGTTGTCCTGTCAAATAGAAATGGAGATGGCAATGATACATATCTGTTTCCTCCTTGTGATTTTCCATAATCTGTTGTATAGAATTTCATACTTTATATGCTATTTTAACAAACGTGAATATTGAAGTCAATATTTGGAATTGCCTGTCTTGCAAGAAAAACCCGAAAGCCGTGAATAGTAACCGAAAGTCCTTGCTTTTACAAGAAAGATCATGTAAGATATCTAAAGATAAAAAACGGAAGTTTGATAATTAAATAAAGTAAAAATCTCTACAGGCCGCATAAAGCCTGGATTTTTTTGTCAATTCTTTTCAATTTATTTGTTGTATGGTTTTGTGTTTCGCATGAAACTATGCTATAATGAAAGGTATGAAATTATGAAGAGGCTAAAAAGAATAATCTGGTTTCTTTAGAACTCAAGATCAACTTTGCCGAAAAGTTAAAGGCTTCCGATTCGGTCGTTTCTTCCAGCAGCCGATTTAACATAGGATACCCGCCAATAAGATTAGTGCCATGCTCTGCACACAACAAAAAAAGCGCCCGCCGCTTATTGAGTTTCGGACGCTATAACTCATATTATCCAGTTATGCTTATATGACTAAGAAATACTAAGCTAAAATTGGTTATTAAGTCTTTTTCAATCCAAACTGGACATATAAGCTGTCTCTGTATGCAGGGTCATTAGCCACTTTGGAGACCTCATCATTTCTTCCAAGAGAAATCAGCTTATTTATAAGAGCTGCAAGAAGATTTTCTCCTTCCTGTCTGCCTTCACGTCGGCCTTCCTGCCTGCCTTCACGTCGGCCACGCTGTTCGCCGATTTTTATGCCTTCTTCCTTGAACATCTGCATTGTTTCTTCTTCATTGTACTCATTGATCCACATACCTACCACCTCCGCTCTGTGCGCCATTAACTGTTCTTTGAGTTCATAATCATCTGGCATATCATCAAGTGCCTTGTCGGCAGCCTTATCAATCTCCATCCCAGCATTCATATTGCTTCTTATCTGTGCCACAAGCCATGCATATTCATTAAGCGACCTACAGGCTGAAAGAATATTCTTACTGCGGCCATAATTGATATTGATCATCCTTACAGTTACTTCAATGTCCGGTGAAGCTTTCTTTAATATAGCATCAACCTCTTTTTCCAATTCCTCTTCACTGACAGTATCAACATTTTCTTTCGCTGATATAAGATTCTCTCTTATCTGTGTCTTAAACGCATCCGACAGCCTCATCAGTGTTTCATCCGGAACATCAGCCAGGCCATTATATAAAACTACCAGCTTTGGTATTGGCAGCGGAATAACCGCAGAACTGTATGGATTCTTCCTATTCATTTTCAGATACTTGTCATACAGTCTTGCAGCATACATAAATTCACGTATTGGCATATTCGGATTCTCTGTTGATTGGTGTTCGTTAATATTAAGCGTGCCGTAAAGCGATACTTTGTCTGTAACGATATAGGATAAGTCATTCTTCATACCCATATAGATCACATCTTCAATTGTCGTTATTGTAATATCATCAGGGTCAGTGTAATTCGTTCCACTGAGACTGTTATACAGCGAAAGCGTTCTCTTCTTTGTTTCTTCTCTTCCGAAAATATAACTAAACAAGCGTGATTTGTGCTCCTGATTGATGTTTGTATTGTTACCGTTTTTAGCAGCGCTGTCTGTACCTTTGGTATTTTGCTTTGTACTCATAATATCGTATCTCCTTAATATATCGTCACTTCCGATAATAAGAAGTTGATTTATTTCTTTTTCAAATTATAACACGATGATATTTTAGGTGCAATACTCTAAACCCGTGTTCAGCATTGAGGAATAAAAAATGTTACTGTTCACTCCGCAATGTCATTTAGTTAAGGCATAGGGTTAGACTTCGATA
>CANSYK010000002.1 GCA_947651225.1 uncultured bacterium
CTTTTACATAGCATAATATTCTTTTATTTCTTCATGGACTTTCCGAGACTACACATATATTCTTCTTTATTCTAATGCATGTTAGGATAAAATACTACACCAATAGTAGGAATTGTTTTCAAAAAGGCTTCTGCAAGAAGACATGTATTTAACAATGACTTTCTACACCTATTATCGCCATTTTGTTTCCATAAATCCAGTCTCATTACAGAATTGAAAATCTTATTGCAGAATTAAAAAAGATACTTCTTTTTGGAAGTATCTATATAAAAAAGTTTATTCGGATAGATAGACTACAAAATAAAATTGTTCCTTATCATAGCGTATGGCACATGTTCCTCCATAGTTATTAACGATTTCTTTTACATTTTCTATCCCCATACCATGGAATTGCTCTTCTTTTGTTGTCCTATACCTACCATCTATAATCTGTGGAATTTCCTGTATTGTATTGATTACTGAGAATATAATTGTTCCACCTTCTTTTACTGTCTTCACCTTGATTATTCTCTTTCCTGTACACTTTTCACATGCCTCAATAGCATTATTCAACATGTTAGAAAGTATCACGACAATATCCTGATCCTCCATATTTAATCCAGACAAATCATTAACTTTCAACACAAATACAATCCCTTCTCCTTTGCTTCCTGATGTTTTGTGTTTAAGATAGCATTTACAATAACATGGTTCGTATCAATAGCATCAATTCTATGGGCAATTTCAGCATTATATTTATTCAATAATGTATGCAATTTTTCCATTTCGTTTTGTTTTAGCAGGGAAGATATTACCATCATTTCGTTCTTATACTCATGCTCCCGTTTCTTTTGCTGGTCAAGGTTTTCTGAAATTTGTCGGTACATTGCAGTTTCACTTTTTGCACTCTCTGCAGATAGCTGCTCCTTCCTGATTTTTACTTCTCTTTCTATGGCATCCCAAAGTAAATAGAACACAAAAATATTTAGAATTAACATACCAAATGCCAGGCAAATCAAGGTATTCATTTGTATTTCATTTTCCAGGCCATCAAAGTTAATCAGGATCGCAATAATAGCGGCTATTGTGAAAGCAGGAAATACGGAGAATTTTGCCCATTCCAGGTTAGTGAGAGTTTCTGTGCTATCTTGTGTAAAATGATGTCGCAGTACAATAATTAAACTAAAGACAAGAAGCTGGCTGAGTGTTCCCATAAGCAATTCTAGCATAGTTGTTTCAACAAGCGTGACTGCCATTAATTTTTGCAGGCTCATCCATGCAATATAGTCGGTAATAAAACATAGGCCTTGATAAAACAATATAATCAAGGAACTTTTAAGAAAACTGATTTGATAGCATAGCCATATTATAATTGTTCTTGACATTACAATTACCATCTGTTTTGCAATAAAATTATTTAACAAAATAGATGAGGCAAAACAATCAAAAACTGTCAAAGCCATAAGGAAAGTATATATAATGCATACAGATCTATTTTCCATTTTTCTTGCAAAAGTTTCCACAAACATTTTACACAGCACAATATATATAAATGTATAAATAATCACTGGAATAGATAGTTCCATTATACTTCTCCCTGATAAAAAATAAATTGTTCTTTAGCATTATTATATCTGGACTGGGAAACATTTAGATGGGATGTATGACAAATATTTTCTTTTAATTTTACAGAATATCGTTCCATTTCCTGTACATATTTCAAATTTACTAAAAAACTTTTATGAATACGACAAAAACCATAACAACATAACCTCTGATACAACACATCTAATTTTTCATACATTGAATATCTTTTCATATTTTTTTCTGCTAAATAAAATGTTGATTTATGCAAATTACTCTCTATGTATACGATCTCATCTGGACTTAGTGTCTTTTCACCTTCTAAAAAGGCAAAAGCTTCTCTGTTTTCTTTATAATTCATTTTCAAGATAATGCAATCAAGACACTCTTCTATTGATGCCTCCAAGGAGTCACTATCTTTTAGCAAAAACCGAATTGCATCCACTTTATATCCTTCCAGAGCATATGTAATAAAGGCAGTTACAAATACAACATACGCCTGGCTGCCGCTTTCCCTTATCTTTTTTGCTGTTTCTATGCCATCCAGCTCGTCCATATTAATATCCAAAAAGATAATGTCAAAATTCTCAATATTTTCATTCGATTGTAAAAAATCTATTCCAGATGAAAACGTGTCCACCCGATATTGGTAATCATGATTTTTCATATATGTTGACACTAATTTCTGCTCCAAAAACAAAAAGCCATCTTCATCGTCACATATAGCAATATGAATCATTAACTTCCATTACCTCCTTTTACGTTCTGAATATCAAATATATCGACAGATTTATATATAAGCCTAATCTATAATAGCTATTTCTTCAATAATTTAAATCCATAAATTTCATCTATTACATCAGCTTGTGAGGTAAGGAACTCTGTTAATTTATCAGGTGTTAGAGCAAGCGCAGCCTTGAAATGGGCTATACTCTGTTGTGAATAGTTCTTGGTTTTATATGCTATCAACTTCTCATAGGAAGCAGAATGTTCTGAACTTCCACTTCTTTTATCCCAGCCGGGAAAGCAGAGTGAGTATGGTGTTGTTCTTCCGAGACTACACTTATGGGAAAAGCGTTTTTACAATATGAAAATCACCAGTTACGAATCCATTTTTATCAAGCAGGATGCTGGTATGATTAGGAAAGTTAAGGATATATAAGTTCTTAGTTTCCAGAAAGTCCTGTATATTTTTGTATAGAAGGGTTGTTTCTTTTCCGGTATCTGTTATGACGCACAGATGGTTTTGGTAGAATTTAACGGTTCTTTTTGGGATGTTATTTTCTCCTTGTGCCATAGCTTTAGATTTGCCTCGGTGCTTTGTGCGTGGGAGCATCACAAGCAGCCAGAAAAGAAGCGCCCCAAGAAAGACAGATTCGCCTGCCAAAAAGAGCAGGGAGCCTTTTGTGTACCAAAGGAAGAAAGCAGCTGCCAGATAGAGTATCAGCAGGATGACAGCCATCTTCTGTACTGTTTTCTGGTATGTTTTATTTCCGGCTGCACGCATTCCCTCTTCAAATAAGGTGCGGGATATGCAGATATGGTTTTCAGCAATTAATGTTGTTGGATGCATTTGTTTCCTCCTGTTTTCGCTTTAGCCATGCTTCATCGTCCTCATAAAGCGGGATTTGCTCTGGAAAAGCACTGGCAATTTGTTCTTCAATCTGAAAGCTGTCATTTAAGGTATTGTATAGCAGGAAATTGGCAGTATAAAGAATAAACCAAAAGCCGGTTAATGGAAGCAGCAGTACCGACCAGGGCAGGAATAAAAATAAGATAATCCAGTATATCATCTGCAGCAGGGCAGTGCCTGCAATTTTTGGGAAAAACCTGAGAATAAAGAGCAGGCAGTTTTCGGCACATTGGCGGAAGGGCTGTGAAAATAAAGCAATCTGCGGCCAGCAGACAGAAAAGAACATGGTAAACAGTAACAGCCCGAATAGATAAAGCGCAAGTGTTCCCCATCCCGGAAAGCGGGAAGACCACCAAAAAAGCATTGCCATAAATATGTAAAATCCGAGCAGCAGACAAAACAATATGCCGGGCAGAAGAGACTGCCGCCAGTTTTGTTTCCATGCCAGCCTGTAGTTTTTAAGGCATTTTCCTGGTGCATCCCGAAGCCCCCGGAGAGTGGCGTCGTACATACAGGAGAGGGTAGGACCGGCAAAGATTCCCCCAATGACACAGGCTGGGATTAAAACAAGCACGCTGGAGGAGAGGATTGCTAACACAACACCGTATGCAAAAGGGAGAAAGCCTGTTAGTGTCAGTATATTTGTTATCAGGAAGTTTTTGATATTACGCTCCAAAACTTCGGTATATCTTGCAAAACCGGTCTGGCGTTTTCCATTTGAAGTAAATGAATCTTGATGAAATAAAAAAGCCATAAGCATCCTCCATTATTCTGCCGCAAAGTGACAGCCATTCAAAAATTCGGTTAACAGTATTTCTAAATCTTGTGTATAATTTTCAAGGCAGGTAAATTCTGCACAGACAGTTGTGGTGCCACAAACACCAAAGGCAGAGATACCACGGTCATAGGGGTTACCTTTGGAGGTACAGGAATAGGTAATCAAGGTGTAGGTTTGTTCATTTAGGGTTACGGTATCTTCTGTATTGACATTATAATTTTCTTTTGCGGCAGCCAGCCAGACATCATAACGCTTTCTGGCTTTTTCTTTACTTCCTGCTTCATCAGTAAGAAAATACAGTTGGGCATCATAAAGGTCTATTGTTTTGCCATCGCTGTTTTTATAGGGAACAGAATCACCCGAAACCCATGTTGCATAGTACAGCCCGTCAGCTGCCAGAGTATCTTTTTGATCAAGAAGTGTAAGCTGAGCTGGGACTTCAATGCCTACACTGGTTCCTATTTTTGTCCATTCCTTCTGCCATTTTTGTCCATCGGCAGCATTCTTTGGGGTAGAGGTGCAGCCGGTCAAAAGAAGTATCAGGCAGACAGGGAGCAGTAATTTTTTTGCTTTCATCTAAATCCTCCATAGCGCATTTTCTGCGCTTTCAATGGTGATGAAAAACGCTGTTTTTGTGTTTTTCGGGTTTATAAAATAGTGTATTCCAAAGTTCGCTGCATTCTTCTGCATGTCTGGAATGTTTCTTATTGTAGAAGCAGCGTCTTCCCAGGTAGAGGTTTGCCAGAAGTTCCTGGTTGCTGCCAGACTTTGTTTGTCCAAACAGTGTTGTGGTATAGTTTCCAAGATCCTTTTCAGATAAAGAGCGGCAGGTTTTCCATTGAAATACTTTGTTGTCTGTTGAGAAATCTGTATCATCTGGACAGCTTCCATCCGGCATTGCTAATACCTGGAATTCTTTCTGGACATCTTCCGGAGTTTCCATCAGAAAAAAGTAGCTTTCGCAATTATTGATATCTCCCATAAGGGCGACCATGGAAGCCTGCTGGTAGGAAAGGGCATCTGCATCGTTTGCGTCGGGGCTTCCACTGACAAATTGGTTTACCTGTATGCGTGTTTCTCCGTCATGGTTGTAGTCATCTGCAAGAGAAGCAAATGCATTTTCTAAAGCAGCAACGGTGTCTTCGGGCAGCTTTGTTTTTCCTATGTAAGCGATTTGGATATCCGGGGCTTTCTTAAACCAGCCAAAAGCATTGCCGATAAGGTTGATTAATATAAGAATGAGAATGGCTCCGCAAATAACATACCATTTATAGTAGTACCACCAGTTTTTCATAAAAATTAATCCTGCCTTTCTGCAGATTCTTTTGTGGTTCCTCCATACTTATAGGAAACGGGCAGGCAGATCAGGGGTGGTTTTGCTGCCGTGTTGTCCTGAAGTAAAATTCTGACGCACATTTCTGCAATATCCTGTACAGGCTGTATGATGGTGGAACAGATATAATCGCTGTGGCCAAACATCTGGATGCCATCAAAACCAATCACCTGTACATCATCGGGGACTTTTATGTTTAGTTTCTTTAGTATTTTCATCACCTCATAAGCAATGTAGTCTGTAACACAGAAAAGACCATCAAAATCTAATTTTCCATCATGTATATGTTCTGTAAGGAAAATCTCAAATTCATGGATAGAATCACCGTCCTGCAGAATCTTTAAATGGTATTGCAGATTTCTGGCAAGGCATCCATTCTCAAACCCTGCTTTTCTTTTATTGGGTTCATTGCTAAGCGAAGAGCCGATGCGCAGAAATGCAACATTTTTGCAGCCAAGGTCAGCGAGCTTTTCAGCTGCCATCTGTCCTCCAGCGAAATGGTCGCTGGCAATGCAGGGAATATGGGAGCCAATGGAGCGGTCTATAGAAACAAAAGGAACATTATCTCCAACCTGCAGGTCGGGGTTATAGGTCAGTCCGATAATGCCATCTACTTTGTTCTGCTGTGCCATCATAATATATTCCTGCTCTGCACCAGGGTCAAAATCAGTAGTGCAAAGCATCATTCTGTATTTTCTTTTTATAAGCGAAAGATTAATCTGATAGGTAAGCTTTGCAAAAAATGGGTTCAGTGTATTGGGGATGAGCAGTGCAACCGTATAAGTCTTGCTGGCTTTTAATCCCTGGGCATAGCTGTTGACCTGGTAATTTAGTTTATCAATTGCTTCTTCTACACGGATTCGGTAAGATTCGCCTACAGGAAGCCCGTTAATCACTTTTGATACCGTGCCAAGTGCAACACCTGCTTCCAAAGCAACATCTTTCATTGTGGGGGTAGAATTTTTCTTCCTCATTCATATATCCCTCTTTTCTCTTTACGTTTGATAAAGCAATTATAATACATTTTTGTGTGGTTGTAAAGAGAAATTTCATGAAATTTCACGAAACGTTACGCGAAGTAATTTTTGTACAAAATATCTATATTTTTCTTGTGAAAAACGAATAAAAGTAGAAAGTTTCACAAGAATTTTAAGTAAAATACTTGACTTGAAATAGAGAAAATGATATTTTAATGCCAACAGCAAAATAACGTTTCACGAAATCATGATTGGAAAACGCTGACACAGTTAAGCGGCGCCACTTAGCTGTAAAGGAAAATCTGCCGGGGGTATGGTATTGGGGTTTCGGCAGGAAGAAGAAAGGAGAGATTACATGAGTAATTCAAAAACAACAGCTCCAACAAAAACTGTCAGAAAGAAGCCGCTGTTAGAACGCATAGGTACATATTGGCAGTTATATTTGATGCTTCTGGTTCCTGTTGTGCTGACAATTATTTATAAGTACATACCAATGTATGGCATCCAGATTGCGTTCCGTGACTACAAGTCAGTTCGCAGTATGTGGGGGAGCGAGTGGGTAGGGCTGAAATGGTTTATGCGGTTTTTCAGTTCACCAAACTGTGTCCGCATGATCAAGAATACGATATTGTTAAGTCTTTATAGTTTGCTTTGGAGTTTTCCGATTCCGATTATTCTGGCGTTGATGATTAATCAACTGCGGTTTAGCAAATTTAAAAGAACCATACAGACAATCCTGTATGCACCGCATTTCATTTCTATTATGGTAGTTTGTGGTATGCTGCGTATCTTTTTAAGCCCTTCAGGTGGATTGATTAACCTGATTGCAAATACCAGTATTGATTTCCTTTCGGAGGCATCTGCATTCCGGACGATTTATGTTGCATCGGGCATCTGGCAGGATGCAGGCTGGGGAATTATTGTATATATGGCGACATTGGCAAATATTGATACTTCCCATTATGAAGCAGCTAAAATTGATGGGGCATCCATGTTCCAGAGGATTCGATTCATTGATTTGCCGGAGCTTGTGCCACAGATTGTTTTGATGTTGATTATGAGTGCGGGCAGTCTTATGAACGTTGGATTTGAAAAAGTATTCCTGCTCCAGACAGACCTGAACAAGGCAACCAGTGATGTGATTGCAGTATACGTTTACCAACAGGGTATTGAGCATGCAAAATACAGTTATTCTACTGCTGTAGGACTTTTTAACACGGTAGTCAATGTCATACTGCTGATTGTTGTGAACAAGATAACAAGCAAGATTTCAGAAGATGTAAGCTTTGTATAGGAGGTGCCGTATGGGAAAGAAGAAAAAGGAAGGGCAGTTAAAAGGTTTTTCAGATAAAACCAGCGATATTGTTCTGGTAGTGATTTGCCTTGTCATTGTACTTATCGTTGCATATCCGCTTTATTATGTACTGGTTGCTTCCGTTTCAAATCCATATGATGTGTATGCAGGAAAAACCTTCCTGTTTCCAAGTGGGTTTACCCTGGATGGTTATAAGGCGGTGTTTGCAGATAAGAGCCTTATTACTGGTTATATTAACAGTATAAAGTATACGGTAGTGGGAACGGTATTTTCCGTTGTTATGGTATATCTGGCAGCATATCCTTTGAGCACAGTATTCCAAAGGAAATGATTGAGGCAGCTGAAATAGATGGCGCTTCAAAATGGACTACATTTATTAAAATTGTTGTTCCGTTGAGCCGTTCGATTATGGCGGTTATGGTTGTATTCAGTATGGTTGCTTACTGGAATGACTGGTTTACTGCATTGATTTATCTGCCGGGACAGGAAAATGCCCCGCTTCCGCTTGTTCTGAGGAATATTTTGATTAAAAGCTCTGCAAGTGCAAGCCAGGCAAGCACAATTTCCGGTGGTTACGCTGAATTGAACAAATTAACAGAAATGATTAAATTTTCATCCATTATCGTTGCGGCTGCACCAATGCTTATAATTTATCCATTTGTACAGAAGTATTTTGAGAAAGGTTTTATGGCAGGTGCAGTAAAAGGCTAAGAAACTGTTCAGGAACAGGCAGTCAGAATGCAGGGCTATGTTTAACAGTTTCTGAAAAGATTTGCAAAAACGGATACATCCCAGACAGAGTTCACAGTGATGGGTGCTATCAGTGCATTGAGCAAAGGATATGATGATAATGAGGTCTTAAACCAGATGCAGGAAAAGGCAGGCGTTAAAATCAACTGGAATGTTATGAGTGACTCTTTAAGTGAACAGGTGAATATCCGTATTGCAGGAAGACAGCTTCCAGATGCATTTCTTGCAGTAGGGTTTAATAACTACGATATTTACACTTATGGCAGCGATGGTGATTTATTGATTTAACACCATATTTGACAGAGGAATATATGCCAAACCTATATAAGATTCTGGAGGAAAATCCAGATATCAGAAGTGCGATTACTATGAGTGACGGGTGTATTTATGGGCTTCCGTCAGGAGAAAAAATGGGTACTGCAGGTATCGGCGCCAAAGATGACTATAGTATCTATACCATTCCGCAGTTTAGTATGATTAATAAGGCATGGTTAGATGAACTTGGGCTTGAGGTGCCAAAAACATTAGATGAGCTGCATGAGGCTCTCAAGGCGTTTAAAGAAAATGACATGAGTGCAACCTATTATGGGAATGATAAAGGGAGTACAATTCCGATGAGTACAGGACTTGACCAGTGGTGCTGGGGACAGAATATTTTTTATGCAGGTTTTGGTTTTACAAACTGGCCAAATGATGTTATCAACGATTTGGTGTTAAACCCGGATGGAAAGGTTGAATTTGTCTGTGCTTCTGATAACTACCGGAAGGCGATGACATATTTTCATGACTGGTACAAAGAAGGGCTGATGGATGTGGAGATGTTCAGCCAGAGTGATACCCAGTTGATTTCAAAATGTTCTCAGGGATATGTAGGAGTATCAACATGGTGGTATATTGAGGAACTGATGGGAGAGTATGCGAAAGATTATGTATTTCTTCCGGTTCTTGACGGCCCGGACGGAACGCATAATGTAACAGTCCGTACAGGAGGGGCTACAGTCAGCGGCAACTTAAGTATTACCAGTGCATGTAAAAGCCCGGCAAATCTGCTGAAATTCTTTGACCAGTGGTATGCGCCGGAAAATGTAATGCAATTACAGTATGGCCCGATTGGGACTTATTTTGTAGAGCAGGATGAAAACGGTTTATGGAAGAGTATTTCAGATGATGAGGCAAAAGAGAAATTTGGTAAGACAGCAGGAGAAGTAAAAGGCGAATGTGAGGTATATGGCCCGAAGCTGATACTCAGTGATTACTACAGAACTACTTTTAAGATGGAAGACCGTGCTATTGAAAGGCTGACAGATTTGAACGATTTCTGGATGCCATATGTTGACAGTGCGGTGACTTATCCTGTAGACTGTGTTTACACCGAAGATGAACTGGATGTGATTGACCGGTATAAGGCAGATTTTGAAAGCAGCGTATCTGAGCAGGAAGGTTTATGGCTGAAAAATGGCGGACCGAGTGATGCAGAGTGGAAAAGCTATCTTTCCAAGCTGAATGATAAGTGTGGTATGCAGGAATTACTGAAGGTTTATCAGGAGGCATACGAACGCTATATGGCGGCAAAAGAGGCAGAATAATAGTTATAGCTGGCACACTGCTTTTGGCGGTGTGCCTTGTGAAAAAGGATAGGAGATTATTATGACAAGTCAGACACTGCGTGAAGCGCGAAAATATGAAGAGGCTTCTGAAAAATTAATTGCAAAAGAGGAACGTCCCGATTTCCATTTGTCTGCACGTACAGGCTGGATGAACGATCCGAATGGGTTTTCGTATCATAATGGAAAATATCATATGTTTTATCAATACCACCCATATGATTCAAAATGGGGGCCAATGCACTGGGGACATGCGGTAAGTGAAGACCTTCTGCACTGGGAGTATCTTCCAGCGGCATTGGCGCCAGATGAAGCTTATGACAGGGATGGCTGTTTTTCAGGGAGTGCAGTTACGCTTCCGGATGGCAGGCAGCTTTTGATGTACACAGGTGTATTAAAAGAACATCAGGCAAATGGTGCATTTTGTGAGGTTCAGACACAATGTCTTGCAGTTGGGGATGGAGTGGATTATGAAAAGTATGAAAAGAATCCTGTGCTTGATGCAAAGGATTTACCAGAAGGATGCAGCAGGTTTGATTTTCGTGACCCGAAGGTATGGCAAAAGGAGGATGGGACATATTGCTGCGTTGTAGGAAACCGCCCTGCGGATGGCAGTGGACAGATTTTGCTGTTTCACAGCGTGGATGGCTTTGCGTGGAATTTCCGAAAAATATTAGCAGCGAATAACAATCGGTTTGGAAAAATGTGGGAATGCCCGGATTTTTTTGAACTGGATGGTAAATGGGTGCTTCTTACCAGTCCTCAGGATATGTTGCCGTCGGGGTTTGAGTACCACAATGGAAATGGAACCCTTTGCCTGATTGGGGAATTTGATGAAGAAACAGAAACTTTTACAGAGCAGCACGACCAGTCAATTGACTATGGCATTGATTTTTATGCTCCCCAGACGGTATTGGCTCCAGATGGACGGAGAATTATGATTGGTTGGATGCAGAACTGGGATACCTGTAATCTCCATTCGCCTGAGAAGTCATGGTTTGGACAGATGAGCATTCCAAGAGAATTGTTTTTGAAAAATGGGAGGTTATATCAGAGACCGGTAAAAGAGCTGGATAAGATGCGCTGCAATCAGGTGGTGCATGAAAATGTATCGTTCTCAGGAACCATTCATCTGGATGGAGTTAAAGGAAGGAGAGTTGATTTGGAAGTGATGCTGCGTCCGGGTGATGTAGAGGAATTGTACCGGAAATTTGCTATACGTTTTGCGCAGAATGACCAGTATCATACGTCTTTAAGCTTTCGTCCATATGAGTCTGTTCTAAAAGTGGACAGGAAATGTTCCGGTTCCAGAAGGGCGATTATTCATCAGAGACGTTCCCTGGTGAACAGTTCAAATGGAGAATTAAAATTGCGGCTGATTTTAGACCGCTTTAGCGTGGAAGTTTTTGTAAATGATGGGGAGCAGGTTCTGTCAATGACGATGTATACCAGTCAGGAGGCAGATGGGATTTCCTTCTTTGCAGACGGAAGTGTAAGCATAGATGTGGTGAAATATGACTTAGGAACTGTGGAAAAATAATATTGCCTGATTGCATAGGATATTTCCTCTCCGTTTCTTATGTTGAAAGGATGGTATTTTTATGGAAAAATTTGACGTGACAGCATTGGGGGAACTGTTGGTGGATTTTACAATGAATGGGGTTAGCGGACAGGGGAATCCTGTGTTTGAGGCCAATCCAGGTGGTGCGCCCTGCAATGTTTTGTCAATGCTGCAGCAGTTAGGAAAGCGGACGGCATTTTTGGGGAAGGTCGGAAAAGATTCTTTTGGTGAAATGCTAAAGAGGACGGTACAGGAGCAGGGAATTGACATAAGCGGGCTGGTGATGGATGAGGAAGTTCCTACAACGTTGGCATTTGTGCATACTGCTCCAGATGGGGACCGCAGCTTTTCATTTTATCGCAGCCCAGGGGCAGATATGATGCTCAAAAAAGAAGAAACAGAGATTTCTTTTTTACAGAATACCCGTATTTTTCATTTTGGAAGCTTGTCAATGACAGAGGAAGGGATTGAGGCGACAACGAAAATGGCAGTGGAGACTGCAAAAAAGGCAGGTGCTTTGCTTTCCTTTGATCCGAATCTGCGCCCGCCGTTGTGGAAGAGCCTTGATATAGCAAAAGAGAAGATTGCTTATGGCATCAGCCAGTGTGATATCCTTAAAATTTCAGATGATGAGATTTTGTTTTTTACAGGAGCATCAGATATTGATGAAGGCGTAGCAAAAATTCAGGAGGAATTTCATACTCCGCTTATTTTTGCAACAATGGGAAAAGAGGGAAGCAGGGCTTATTACCAGGGCGGCCGTACAGTATGTGGGCCATTTTTGAACCAGAATACAGTTGAAACAACAGGGGCAGGGGATACCTTTATGGCCTGTGTGTTAAATGGGGTTCTGGGCTATGGTATAGAAGAGCTAAATGAGCAGAAACTGTATGGAATGTTAGAATTTGCCAATGCTGCCGCCTCTCTGATTACAACAAAGAAGGGCGCATTAAAGGTTATGCCAGAAGAAAAAGAGGTACGGGATTTTATACAAAGCCAGCGTTCTTAGAGTATGTTTGAAAACTGTTTTTTACAATATGTGCTTCACGCTTTGCAAGAGATTTGTTCCCAATTTAGAAGGTGCAGTGGGCTGCCGGATTTGGGGGTAAAAATAGCGCAAAGCGGGGAGCACATATTTTTTTTTACATTTATTTTTTTCTGATTTCATTTTCGCTTTTGCCAAACTGCTGCTCAACGGCGATGATATTTGTGTCAGAAAGGGGAGCGGCGGCACTGGCAGCTTGCAGTGGTGTTCCAAACAAGAGCGATGGTGCAAAAGAAAAAATGCGGCCAAAGAAACGTGCAATAAATCCTACTGACAATGCTGCAAGGATGGTTCCTTCCCGGACACCGTCAAGCCTTTGCGCAAAGCAGAGGGAGAGAATAGCAGCAATTACTGTCATGGATACGTCAAAGATAATTTTAGTGATACCAAAGTCTGTATTCCATACAAAGGTAACTGCCCGGACAAAGGATTCGCCTGGGAGCATGGCAACATCTGCCAGGACTTCCAGATACACGCCAAATCCAAGAACAAGACATCCCGTCAGCAGAGTGATTACACTGAAAATATAGGAATGCGGATGAATAAGTTTAAGAAGTATCATGGTCAGGTCAATGAAATAGCCAAACGCAATAGAAACAGGGACCTGAAGCAAATGTTCTAACTTAAAATTCTGACGCAGAATGAAAAGCTGCAGTAAAATCAGGAAAAGGCTGAAAATAATAGTGAATTGCCCTAAAGTAAGCGGGAGATTCAGGCTTAATACGTAGGGAATGGATGAAATAGGGGAAGTTCCCAGATTTGCTTTTGTAACAAGGCTGACCCCTAAAGAATTGATGAATAATCCGATGAAGAAAATAGTGTAACGTTTCAATTTTTCCATTTTTATTTCTCCTTTCAATTATTAGAATTATTATTAAAATATATATAATTGTTAGAATTATAACTATATTAATTCTATTTGTCAATATCCGACTTCAAAATGTGTACATACAGTGCTGAAAGCGAAGATGTGGGTTACTAATCATGTCTATTTGAAACATCATGCGAAAAACCAGCGATGAATAGTAATAGATGTCGAAGAAGTTGCAGGAACAGTTCTTGACAAAAATGTATTGAAATGATATAGTTACCACGATAGTGGTAAATAAAATAAAAACATAATCGATTAATGGGAGGTCATATCAATGGCAAGAATCTATTATCAACAGGATTGTAACCTTCAGGTATTATCAGGAAAGAAAGTTGCAGTTATAGGCTATGGTAGTCAAGGTCATGCGCATGCACTTAATTTGCATGAAAGCGGCGTGGACGTTATTGTTGGTCTGTATCAGGGCAGCAAATCCTGGGCAAAAGCCAAGGAGGCTGGGTTAACGGTCGTTACAGCGGCAGAAGCGGCTAAGGCAGCAGATATTATTATGATGCTGGTCAACGATGAAAAACAGGCGAATCTGTATAAAGAATCAATCGAACCAAATCTTACAGAAGGAAAGGCTTTAGTGTTTGCACATGGATTTGTGATACATTATGGCTTGATTGTGCCGCCGCCTTTTGTCGATGTATTTTTAATTGCGCCGAAAGGTCCTGGTCATACAGTCAGGAGCCAGTTTTTGGAAGGAAAAGGGGTTCCATGCCTGATAGCAATTCACCAGGATGCATCAGGAAAAGCGAGGGAAACGGCACTTGCATATGCCCTCGGAATTGGCGGCGCAAGAGCTGGAGTAATAGAAACTTCATTTAAAGAGGAAACGGAAACAGACCTTTTTGGAGAACAGGCAGTGCTTTGTGGCGGTGTTTCCGCATTGATCAAAGCTGGATTTGAAACTTTAGTTGAAGCAGGTTATCAGCCGGAGATGGCGTATTTTGAATGCTGTCATGAAATGAAATTAATTGTAGACCTTATCAACAGGGGCGGATTAACTATGATGCGGTATTCTGTCAGTGATACAGCAGAATATGGCGATTACATAACAGGTGAGAAGATTATCACGGATGAAACAAGAAAAGCGATGAAAGATATTCTCAAAGATGTTCAGGAGGGAAAATTTGCCAAGGACTGGCTTCTTGAGAATCAGATGGGGAGAACCTACTTCAATGCGAAAAAGCAGATGGAATCAGAGCATGAGATGGAAAAAGTCGGGGCAGAACTTAGAGGCTTAATGTCATGGATGAAAAAACCATTAGATTAAAATAGCATATAGAATTAGCAAAATAATTTTTTTAAATTGGCCACGATTTCTTTGGAAAATACAGGCATCGTTGTGTTTTTGGTATCCACGGGCAAAAAAGAACGGACTAAAGAGAGAAGAATTAAAAGATAAAGCATATTAAGGAACTGTAAATAAATTAAATGAATAAAGCCCTGACATTTTATATTTGTTGTCAGGGCTTTTTATTGATTAAGCTATGGTGAACGGGTAGTGGCTCTGAAGTAATGTATACCAACGATATGTATTATTATGCCGATGTTGCATAAGAAACAATCTTCCCATTTTTTGTCCAGAAATATACACAAGGGAAATGGTAGCCTTCCATTTTTTTTGTTTTGATACTGGTTTTGCTTGCCTTAATAAATGCTGTTTTTCTTGCTGCTTTTGAAACTGCTGTAGCATTTACGAACAATGCAAATGCAACTGCCAATACCAGGATTTTTTTTATGTATTGCCTCCTTTTTCATTAAAAAAACATATTTTTATGGTGATATTATATATATCTGGTGAAATAAAGTCAAGCGGATGACATCTCACAGTTTTTTGTGAAAAGGTATTGCCATGAATACCGTTATGGCTGCGGAAAGCACATCGGCAATCGGCTGGGCATACAAAAAAGAAAAGAAGTTTTTGATAATGTCAGTGAAACGGATAGGAAAATGTAACAAAGTATAATGAATAAGGAAAAGCATATGAATAGTTTAGATAATATAACAAAAAGTTTCGTTGAGCAAAGTCAGAATATTTTAGAGGATAATTTGGTTGGGATATATCTCCATGGTTCGGCCGCAATGGGATGCTTTAATATCCAAAACAGTGATATTGATTTACTGGTTGTAGTGCATGAAGATATCCCTGATGAAATAAAACGCCGATATATGGATATGGTTGTAGAGTTAAATGCATATGCGCCAAAGAAGGGAATTGAATTAAGTGTTGTTAAAAAAGATGTATGTAACCCTTTTGTTTATCCTACTCCTTTTGAATTACATTTTTCTAATGCACATTTAGAATGGTATGAAAAGAATCCATCAGAGTATATTGATAAGATGAAAGGAACAGATAAGGATTTGGCGGCTCATTTTACTATAATCTATCATCGGGGAAAATGCCTTTGTGGGAAAGAGATTAGAGATGTTTTTGAAAAGGTTCGTCGAGAATTTTATTATGACAGTATTTGGTGTGATGTTAAGGATGCGGAAGAAGAAATAAAAGAAAATCCCACATATGTGATTTTGAATTTGTGCAGAGTGTTGGCATACAAGGAGGAGGGAATTATTTTGTCAAAACAGGAAGGTGGAAAATGGGGACTAGACAATCTTCCTCCTATATATCAATCACTGATTTTACAGGCATTGAATGAGTACTCATTGAATGAGCCGATAGAACTGGACAATGACTGCGCTCATAACTATGCCGCATATATGATAAATCAAATGAAAGAATAGTAACGGAGCGGACAGTAACCGGAACCATAATTCCACTTGCTTTAGACGGCGGGTTAAGGTATCCAAAAGTGGAAAGTTGTGATATACTTCTCTTATGGGAAAACGGAAATCTAAAAGAGGTAGATAATGAAATACGATTGTTTGATTATTGATGATGAGAAGCTCCTTGCAGACAGTACATCAGAGTATTTTAATTTATTTGGTGTAAAGACAGCAGTTGTGTATACCGCTGCGGAATGCAAGGAATTTTTTTATGAAAATACGGCCAAACTGCTGTTACTTGACATAAATCTGGGTGACAGCAGTGGTTTTGAGCTATGCAAAGAACTTCGTGAAAAGACGAATATTCCGATTTTGTTTATTTCTGCAAGAACGAGTGATGATGATAAAATTATTGCGCTTAATATTGGAGGGGATGATTATGTTCAAAAGCCATATTCGCTTGGTGTTCTTTTAGCAAAGGTGAAGGTGGTATTAAAACGGTTTGGGCAGAGCGGCGATACAAAATATTCTGATGGCAGACTGGAAGTTGATTTTAATGCAAAGCAGGTCTCTGTTGATGGAGTTGCTATTAAGCTGACATCATTGGAGTTTCGCCTGTTATCCTATTTGATGAAAAATGAAAATAAAGTCATTTCCAAGCAGGAGTTGTTTGAAAAAATCTGGAAGGATAAATTTACCAGTGATGGAACGTTAAACGTGCATATCCGAAAGATTCGGGAAGCGATTGAGCAGAATCCGGGCAAGCCGGAATATATCATTACTGTCTGGGGTGATGGCTATAAGTTTATTGGGAGGAAGCAATGAAAAAGCGAATTTTTCTGGCAAGTCTGTTATTTTCTTTTGCGATAGAAATTGCAATTCTTCTTTTTTTCATCGTTCAGAATACAGAAGAAGCACAGGATACTGTACTGGTGAACGAGGCAGTCCAAACGGTACAAAATGACTGGCATACGATAAAAAACCATAAAAATAAAACGTCTCTTGACTATGTTGTAATTGATACGAATGAAAGGGTGCTGTTTCGAACAAAGGCAGGGTTAAGTGAAAATATCAATAAGGCAATAAGACACAGGGATACGATACTTGATATTGAAGCGGATGGTTTGGTGGCAGGAAAAATAATTGTTGCTAACGACAGGATGCAGAGTTTTGAGAGACAGAAAAAGACAATGGTTCTTTTTCTGTCTGCTGTCATATTGATACAATGCATTTTCTGTGTGGGATATTTTTGCTATCTAGAACATTATATTATAAAGCCTTTTTACAAGCTAAAGGGATTTGCAATGCGTGTTGCAGGTGGTAATTTTGATATTCCGCTTATGATGGACAGGCAGAATCTTTTTGGCGCATTTACAGAAAGCTTTGATATTATGCGCTCTGAATTGAAAAGAGCAAGAATAGCAGAAGCTAAAGCGAATGCAGATAAAAAAGAACTGGTTGCCAAACTTTCCCATGATATTAAAACGCCTGTTGCAAGTATAAAAGCAGCTTCCGAAGTGGGTGCTGCATTAACTGACAATGAAAAAAGTAAAGATAACTATACTCAGATTATCCGCAAGGCAGACCAGATTAATACGCTTATTACTAATTTGTTTTCGGCTTCCTTAGAAGAGCTTCGGCAGCTTTCCGTTACCCCTGAAGAAATAGAAAGTAAAGAATTAAGGATATTGCTTGAAAACTCTGATTATTTCCATCGTTCCACAATCCCTGATATTCCTGGTTGTATTTTGTATCTGGACAGGCTTCGTCTGCAGCAGGTATTTGATAATATTTTTGCCAATTCCTACAAATATGCTGACACAAGGATTGATGTAGCAGTACAAAGAGATAAACGCTATCTTTCTGTTGTAATGGAGGATTATGGTGGAGGGGTTCGTATAGAAGAGCTTGCCCTTCTGAAAGAAAAATATAAACGGGGAAGTAATATAAAAGATAAGGAAGGTGCAGGTCTGGGGCTTTACATTTCGGATTATTTTATGAAAGAAATGCATGGAAAACTTATCGTTGAAAATGGAGATAATGGATTAAAGGTGACGGTGATGATTGCTTTAGGTGGTGGGATTTAAGGAATATTTAAGAGTTGGCTAAAGACATTTAAGAATTGCAAAAGTAAAATAGGACTTGTAAATGAGATACAGTTAAAAAGTGTGATATGGAGGAGTCTTATGAAAGAAATATTATTAAAGACTGAAAGCTTAAGCAAGTCCTTTTCGAATGACGGGACTATGCAGCATGTTCTTAAAAATATTGATGTACAGCTTTACAAGGGTGATTTTACTGTAATTATGGGAGCAAGCGGCGCAGGAAAATCTACATTTTTATATGCGCTTTCAGGGATGGACACACCTACTCTGGGGACGATTACATTTGGAGATAGCGTGATATCAGATTTCAGTTCTGATGAACTTGCAGTTTTCAGGCGTGAACATTGCGGATTTGTATTTCAACAAATTTATTTGATTGACGGAATGAGTGTAATGGACAACATACTTACTGCAGGGTTTCTTGTAAATAAGGATAAAAAGGCAGTAATACAATGTGCCAGGGAATTGTTAAAGGCAGTTGATATTTCAGTGGAAACGCAGAATAAATTTCCAACACAGATTTCGGGTGGTGAGGCACAGCGTGTTGGGATTGTACGGGCGTTAATTAATTCACCCGAAATCCTTTTTGCAGATGAGCCGACCGGGGCGCTTAATTCAAAGACAGGCCTGGATGTCCTTGATACGCTTACAGCATTTAATGAGCAGGGACAAAGTATTGTTATGGTAACACATGATATGCGTTCTGCCAGACGTGGAAATCGTATTTTATATTTAAAGGACGGCATGATTTTAGGGGAATGTGATTTAGGAAAATATGTACATGAGGATACAGAGAGACATAAAAAGCTTTCTGCATTTCTTACAGAAATGGGTTGGTAAGTGTGAAATGGAAAGACTGTATTTTTTAGTATTATTTGAACTGCAGTGCAGTATGGAGGAATTAGTATGAAAGAGAATTCTAAGAAATGTGGCAAGTCTGTTTACTCTCAGTTTTTGATTGCCCGGTGTAACCTTTGTAAAGCAAAAGCACAGACAGCAGCAATCGTCGTGCTTATATTAGTAGCAGCTTTTATGTTAAATTTATGGCTTATGCTGTCTACTGATTATAAGAAAAATTTTGACCGTTACCATGATAAGCTGAATGCAGAGCATGTTACACTTGCAATAGAAGGACATCGGGATGCTAAAATAAAGGAGTTTATTTCGGAAACGCTTGAAAAAAATGCGAATATGTCACAGTATTATATGAGTGATGTATTAACCTCGTATGGCACATTGGCGTACAATGGCGGTGAGGTAAATATGGAATTTGTTTTTATTGAAAAAGAAGAAGCACAGAATCGTCTGGTAGGAAGTACGGAGATTGTGGAAGAAGGTGAAGCAGAAAGCGGTATTTATCTTCCTATGATTTATGGTATAGATGACAATATTGCAGTTGGTAAAACGATAGAACTTACGATGGGAGATCATGTAGTAAGTTACCCGATTTGCGGTTTTTTAAACAGCGTAATGACAGGTTCGCATAACTGTTCTCTGTGTGCATTTATGCTTACCAGTGATTTGTATCAGGAGTTGGAGGAAAAGGGGTTTGCTTTTAAGTCTACTTTAGTTTCTATTCGGCTGAAGGATAAAACGGAGAGTGAGGATTTTGAGGCGAGGCTTAAAGATGAAATATCTTCAAAATACCCTTCGGTTCATCCTACTAGTAATTCCTATGAGCTTGTATCAACTTCCCGCTATATTTCACAGATGATATGTGCAGGTATTGTCAGTGTTATGGCATTTTTGGTAACTTTGATTTCTCTGGTTGTGATTGTGTCTAATGTGATAAATTATATTCAGGAAAATATGAGGCAGCTTGGCGTTTTGAAGGCTATTGGGTATAAAAGCAGACAGATAATTTTTGCGTTGATGTTACAATTTTTAGGAATAACGGTTATTGCAGTTGTAGTTGGTGTCGGTCTTTCTTATTGTTTATTTCCTGCAATTAATGAAATGATGATTTCTCAAACAGGAATTCCGTATACAATAAGATTTTTACCTTTGCCATTTGCAGTTACAATTTTATTCCTAGGAGGGGCTGTTGCTTTTTCTGTATGGCTGTCATCACGGCGGATAAAAAAGATTGAGCCTGTTATTGCACTTCGTCAGGGTATCCAGACACATAATTTTAAGCATAATCACATTCCTCTTACAAAGTCACATGTACCATTGAATTTTGCGCTTGCACTGAAAACAACTCTTTCCGGCCTGAAACAGAACATTACTATTTGCATTACGATGTTTGTTCTTTCGATTGCCTTGGTTTTTTCGGGACTTATGATAAAAAACGTAATTATTGATATGCAGCCTTTCGTTGATTTAGTTATGGGCGAGATGGCAGATTCTTGTATTAATATCAATGCAGAGATAGAAGATGAATTTTTAAAGGAGATGAAGGAAAGAGATTGTGTTTCAAATTGCTATCTTTTTACTATGGAAGAAGTGCGCCATATGGAAGGAGTTGCCTTGCGGGCGACACTGTCTGACGACTTTTCAAAAGTGAATAATCAGGACATGTGTATAAAGGGGCATTTTCCGCAGTATGACAATGAAGCAGTAATTGGGGCAAAATATGCAAGAGAAAAGGGGTTAGAGGTTGGAGATGAAATAACTTTGACGGCAGATGGCCATGAGGCAAAGTATATTATTTCTGGATTTACGCAGATATCTAATAATTTCGGTAAGGATTGCCTGCTGACCCGCAGTGGCTATGAACGGATGGGTGAGCTGCAGGCTTTGAGCTATTATATCAATATTACCAATGGAAAGGATATTGATATATTTAATGAAGAGATAAGTAAACAGTTTGAAGATCGTGTTAATGATTCGATAAACCAGCTGTCACTGTTGAATGGCGCAGCTTCCGTTTATGTTGCACTTATGGAAATTATTGTAATTGCTATCCTTGTATTAAGTGTAGTTGTTATTACATTTGTATTATACCTTCTTGCAAGGACGCTGTTAAATAATAAAAAACAGGATTATGGAATTTTAAAGGCACTTGGATTTACTACAAAACAGCTTATTTTGCAGACAGCCGTTAGTTTTATGCCTGCTGTTATACTTTCAGCAGTTGTAGGGCTTATTGTAAGCAGTTTAATTATTAATCCTTTAACAGCTCTTTTTTTAGGAGGACTTGGCATTGTGAAATGTACGTTTGCCCTTCCGGTTGGTTTTATCATAGCAGCGGGAGTTGGATTGGTAGTGCTTGCCTTTGGGATTGCGAGTTTTTTATCTTTGCGAATCAGGAAAATTGCTCCAAGAGCGTTGCTTTTGGGAGAATGAATTTATAATGGAAAATTCTATATATATGGAATTAAAAAAGCTCTCACACGGAAATAGGGTGAGAGCTTTTTTTATGGTAATACTTGCTTGCATTGCATCTGTCCAGTATTATATACAGAGGTCGTTTTGTGATATATTAAAACATCTCTTGACACTATCTGGGAAAAGTGCTAATATCATTAACTGCTAATAGTATTAATAATTAATGTTATTAAAGAAAGGAGAGAAATCAGATTGGATTACAAGAGGTATAGAGAGAAGTTTGTGGAATCCTCCTCTCATATTTTAGCTGCCAGAAGTATGTGTGATGTAGGCAGATTTGCAAAAGGTGAGGCAAGGCTGCTTGCAAATCTTCATTGTAATGGCGGAGAAATGCAGGCGAAGAAGTTAGCTTCCATGGCGGGAATCACGACTGCGAGAGTAACAGCAATCTTAAATATGGAAGAAGACAAGGGATATATCCGGCGGGAAGCAATTGCCGGGGACAGGAGAAAAGTAAATGTGATTTTAACAGAGGCTGGGGAGAAAGAGTTTCAGAAGCGGCATCAGGAGATAGAGAACCAGCTCACGGAATATTTTGAGTTTCTTGGTGAGGCCGATACAGAAAATCTTCTTCGGATTATGGACCGCACAAAGGAATTTTTTGAAGAAAAGAGAAAGGGGGAAGAAGGAAAATGATAAATATTTTTCGAAATTTAAAGAAGTATTGGTATTTTGTTATACTGATACTGGCGCTTTTGCTCGTCCAGGCATATTGTGACCTGTCACTGCCTGATTATACGTCAGATTTGATTGATGTAGGAATTTCCAATTCAGGAATTGAACATGCAGTTCCTGAATATTTATCGGAAAGCGGTTTTATTGGAATGGAGGTTTTTCTTACAGAGGATGAAAAAGAAGCATGGGAAGCCGCCTACCGGCATGATGAGAAAAATGGATATTACACTTTGGTTTCTACAGATAAAGAGAAATGGGAAAATCTGGATCAAGAATTTAGCAGGACAATTGCAATTGTGTATATGATGACATTACAGCAGGATTCTAAGTTTGGGAGTATAGATTTTTCTGACATGGATATGTCTGCTGCTGATCCAGATCAGATGAGCGGGGAGCAGTTGGAACAGTTTCAGAAGATGCAGCAGGCATTGGAAGAGATTGGGGTAGACATTACAAGTGACACGCTTATGTTAGATATTCGCCATGCGTTTGAGGAAAAGCTGGTAGCACTGGGAGATTCTATTATACGTTCTATGTCTAAAAATTTTGCGAAAGACCAGTATGAACTTTGTGGAATTGATTTGGAAGAATTGCAGAAAGATTACCTGTGGAGGACAGGTGGAAAAATGTTAAGCATGGCACTTCTGATGGCTTTGGTGGCTATTTTGGGTGGATTTTTTGCTTCAAAAACTGCGGCGGCTGTCGGACGTGATTTGAGAAACCGGGTGTTCCGAAAGGTTATCGGATTTTCCAATGCGGAGTTAGATAAATTTTCGACAGCATCATTGATTACCAGAAGTACTAATGATGTGCAGCAGATTCAGATGGTGACGGTTATGCTGCTTCGAATGGTACTGTATGCACCGATTTTGGCAATTGGCGGTATTTACAATGTCAGCCGCTATAATTCTGGTATGAACTGGATTATTGTGTTGGCGGTTGCGTTGGTTGTATGCCTGATTGCAGTTCTGATGTTTGTAGCGATGCCTAAGTTTAAGATTATGCAGGTATTGGTTGACAGGGTAAATCTTGTGGCAAGAGAAATATTGACTGGTCTTTCTGTAATACGCGCTTTTGGAAGGGAACAGAAAGAAGAAGAGCGTTTTGATGATGCAAACCAAAGCCTGACAAAGGTTATGCTCTTTGCAAACAGGACAATGTCATGTATGATGCCGTTTCTCATGTTTATTATGAATGGTATATCTATTCTGATTGTATGGGTTGCCGCACAGAAAATTGATGAGGGTGTTCTGGAAGTCGGAGCTATGACGGCGTTTATCACGTATTCTATGATGATTATTATGGGATTTTTGATGCTGACCATGGTATCCGTTATGCTTCCAAGAGCTGGTGTCGCAGCAGACCGCATTCAGGAAGTTCTTGATACAAAAGTAACGGTTAAGGATTCAGAAAATGCGGTTTCTGTTTTACCTGCAGATGCGACTGTACGGTTTGACCATGTAAGTTTTAAGTATTCTGATAGTGGTGAGAATGTTCTTACAGATATTGATTTTGTAGCAAAGCCGGGACAGACTACGGCAATTATAGGAAGTACAGGTTGCGGAAAGTCAACACTTGTAAAGCTGATACCAAGATTTTTTGATACGACAGAAGGTTCCGTTTCAATCGGAGGAAAAGATATCCGGGAGTTATCGATTGATACGTTAAGGGGGCAGATTGGCTATGTGCCACAGAAAGCGATTCTGTTCTCAGGGGACATTCAGTCCAATATTGCTTACGGTGCGCCGGATGCGACAATGGATGACATTAAGGAAGCAGCAGCTATTGCGCAGGCTGCTGAATTTATTGAGGAAAAAACAGAACAATATAGCAGTGTGATTGCGCAGGGTGGAACGAATGTATCTGGCGGACAGAAGCAGAGGCTTTCGATTGCAAGAGCCATTGCCAGGAAGCCGAAGGTGTATATATTTGATGACAGTTTTTCAGCGCTTGATTTCAAGACAGATACGGCGCTTCGGAAAGCTCTTTCAGAAAAAACAAAAGATTCTACAGTATTTATTGTTGCACAGCGTGTCAGCACAATCTTAAATGCAGAGCAGATTATTGTTCTGGAGGAAGGTCGAATGATTGGCAGGGGAACGCATAAAGAACTGGTGGAAAATTGCGAGGAATACAGGCTGATTGCGCAGTCACAGTTGTCTGAGAAAGAGTTTCTTGCAAGTATTGGTGGAAAGGGGGAATTGTAAATGGCAGGACCAAAAGGGCCAATGGGAGGATTTAACCCGACAGCAAAAGCGAAAGATTTTAAGGGAACTGTTAAGAAAATAATTAATTACCTGGGCGGATATAAAATCGGTGTTATTGCCGTTATGGTTTGTGCAATCGTAAGCGCTGTGCTTTCTATTATAGGACCTAAAGTATTGGGTGAAGCAACAACGGCATTGTCTGAAGGTCTGATGAGAAAGATTGCGGGCAGTGGTGAAATTGATTTTTCTTATATTGGGAAAATATTGCTTACTGTTTTGTGCCTGTATGGAGGAAGTGTTATATTCGGTTTGATTCAGGGAGTTACCATGTCCAACATTACCCAGAAACTCTGTTATAAACTCCGAAAAGAGATTACAGAAAAAATCAACCGTATGCCGATGAAGTATTTTGAGAGCAGGACAACAGGGGAAGTACTTTCCTGTATTACAAATGATGTGGATACTTTTGGCAATGGGTTCAATCAAAGTATTACGCAGCTTATTACATCAATTGTAACGATGATTGGCGTGCTGGTGATGATGCTTACCATCAGTCCGCTTATGACACTGATTACTCTCCTGATACTGCCGATAAGTTTAATCTTTATTAGCTTTGTAATGAAGAAATCGCAGAAATATTTCAAGCAGCAGCAGGAATATCTGGGGCATATCAATGGTCAGGTGGAGGAAAATTATTCTGGCCATCTGGTGGTAAAAGCGTTTGGTAAGGAAAACGATGTGATTGATGAATTTGACCGCACCAATAATATTCTTTTTGAATCGGCATGGAAGTCCCAATTCCTGTCAGGACTTATGATGCCTGTTATGCAGTTTGTCGGGAATCTGGGGTATGTTGGTGTGGCAATTTCCGGCGCATTTCTTGCAATTAACGGAAGGATTACGATCGGTGATATTCAGGCATTTATCGCATATGTAAAGAACTTTACACAGCCAATTCAGCAGATGGCGCAGGTTACCAATATGATGCAGTCTATGGCAGCAGCGGCTGAGAGAGTGTTTGAGTTTCTTGGGGAGGAAGAAGAAGACCAGACAACGGAGAATGCAGTATCGATTGACCGTGTAGATGGTATTGTAGACTTTAAGCATGTGCAATTTGGTTATAAGGAAGATCAGATTATTATTCAGGATTTTAATGCCCATGTAAAGCAGGGGCAACAGATAGCAATAGTCGGTCCGACTGGTGCGGGCAAAACCACTATGGTAAAACTGCTTATGCGTTTTTATGATGTGAATAGTGGTTCCATTGAGTTGGATGGACATAATCTGAAAGAATATAACCGTAATGAACTCCGCAGTGCTTTTGGTATGGTGCTTCAGGATACATGGTTATTTAAGGGAAGCATTATGGAAAATATTCGATACGGGAGATTGGATGCCACAGAGGAGGAAATTATTGCGGTTGCCAAATCAGCACATGCTGACCATTTTATTCGGACTCTTCCGGGTGGATATGATTTTGAACTAAATGAAGATGCCACGAATGTTTCTGTGGGGCAGAGACAGCTCCTTACTATTGCAAGAGCAATTTTGGCAGATAATCCTGTGTTGATTCTTGATGAAGCGACTTCTTCTGTAGATACCAGAACGGAACACAGAATCCAGAAAGCGATGGATAACCTGATGAAAGGCAGAACCAGTTTTGTCATTGCCCATAGGTTAAGCACAATCCGTAATGCAGATTTGATTCTGGTTATGAAGGACGGAGATATTATTGAACAGGGGAACCACGATGAATTGATGGAGCAGCAGGGATTTTATGCCGATTTGTATAATGCGCAGTTTGCATAACTCTGTTACCTGTATGAAAAGCCCTTCAACGGGGTGGTCACCTCCCGAGCTGTCACTGTAAAATTAGCCGGTGTAATCTATGATTAGCCGGATTTACACCAGATGGGAGGTGACGCTGATGACAGATTATGAAACCATTATGGTTTTTCTGGGAATACTGGCTTTGTGATTAATCGGAAAGTATAATTTTGGTCAGTTCTTTTGGTTCCCTTATTAAATATTCAGGCTTTAACGCCTGCAGCAACTTTTCTTCCCGAAAGCCCCAAGTGACAGAAACGCAGTCCAGTCCGGAATTTGCCGCAGTTTCCCTATCTACATCGGAATCACCAACATAAACGGTATGATTTTTTTCGCTCTTTAACAGCCGCATTGCCTCAAAAACAGAATCTGGTGCAGGTTTTTTTTGAATTCCTTCACGCTCCCCAATCGCTACATCAATATAGTCTGCGAAATAGTATTTGGAAAGTTCCTTTACTGCAGCATCGTTTTTATTTGAAACAATTGCCATTGCGATGTGATTTTGTTTTAAGACTTGCAGCAGTTCCATAATGCCAATATAAGGGCGTGTTTTAATCCGGCAATGAGAGGTGTAGTAGGAACGAAATTCCTGAAAAACGATTTGCTGTTTTTCTTTTTCTGTCCCTGCCGGTACAGCACGTTCTATCAGTTTTTGGATTCCATTTCCGACAAAGTTTCGTACTTCATCCAAGCTTCGCTCTGGATAATTTTGAAGCTTAAGGGCATGATTTACGCCATCTTTTAAATCCTCTAATGTGTCTAATAATGTTCCGTCCAAATCAAATATAACAGCCTGGTACATAGTAATCCTCCATGTTGAATTAGTCGTTGTTATTTTAACATAAAATATGATATAATAAAACAGGTTTATTGTTTCAGGCAATGACTTTAAACGTTTTACGTTACTATTCATGGCTGGTTTTTCGCAGGATGTTTAGAATAGCCGTAATAGTAACCGTTTTAATGAGAAAAATGGAAATTCACGAAACAGTTTTGCGTTTGTGCCATTCCCGCATGACTGTGTGCAGGAAAATGGTACAGAATAGAGGAGAGAGAATGCAGTATAAAATTATTGGGGACACGATGCCGGCGGTAGAGGTTTTATTTGATCAGGCAGGGGAGTCAATGTATACACAGTCAGGGGCTATGGCGTGGATGTCAGAGGGAATCTCAATGAATACCAGTACAAACGGTGGTATTTTAAAAGGTGTGGGCAGAATGTTTGCCGGAGAATCCATGTTTATGGCAAATTATACAGCACAGGCAGCAGGGGCTAAGATTGCATTTGCATCGACTGTTGCAGGAGAGATTCTTCCTATTAATGTTGGAGAATCAGGCGGTCTGATCTGCCAGAAAGGTGCTTTCCTTTGCGCAGAGCCAGGTGTAAATCTGAATGTAACATTGACAAAGAAATTTTCCAGCGGATTGTTTGGTGGAGAAGGATTTATTTTGCAGGATATTTCTGGCCAGGGTATGGTATTTTTGGAAATTGATGGTGATAAGGTTATTAAGGATCTTGCGCCGGGTGAAGTAATAAAAGTAGATACCGGTAACGTTGTAGGATTCCAGAGAAGTGTAAAATATGAAGTTGAAACAGTAAAAGGGATTAAGAACATATTCCTTGGCGGGGAAGGTTTATTCCTCACAAAGTTGACAGGGCCAGGAAGAGTTATTTTACAGACACAGAATTTCAATGACTTTGCTGGAAGGATTGCACGGTTCATTCCGACAAGATAAGAATCTGTTAAAAATTTTAATAAGGATTGCAGCTTTTGTGGTGCAATCCTTTTGGTATTGGATATGAATAAAAAAGAAGAAAATATATTTATAAAAGAACGTCAGAAAGTGAAAGATGCATTTGCTGAATATACCAGCCATTATGATAATTCTGACGGAAAAATCAGATTAAAAGTGAACCACACATACCGTGTTGCAGCTCTGTGTGAACGGATTGCCCGAAGTCTTGGGTTAAGCAGCAAAGATGTGCAGCTGGCATGGATTACTGGTATGCTCCATGATGTGGGGCGGTTTGAGCAGTTAAGGCAGTATGGCACTTTTTCAGATGCTGATTCGATTGACCATGCGCAATATGGTGTGCAGATTTTATTTGAGGAAAAAAAGATTTTTGATTATCTTTCCATATCGGAGCAGGATGAAGCCTATCCTATCATTCGCATTGCAATCTGGAATCACAGTGCATTTCGGATTGAAGAAGGACTTTCGGACAGAGAAAAGATGTTCTGCAATATATTGCGTGATGCCGACAAGATTGACATTTTAAAAGTAAACCATGATATACCAATTGAAGTTATCTATGATTCCAGCATAGAGGAAGTAAAAAAGGAAGCAGTGACGCAGGAAGTAATGAAGCAGTTTTTGGAAAAACATGCTATTTTACGGAGTGTGAAGCGTACTTGTATTGATAACATTGTCGGACATGCAGCACTGGCTTTTGAACTGGTATTTGAGGAAAGCCTTGAAATTGTCAGAGAGCAGGGGTATCTGGAAAGACTGCTCCAGTTTGAATCAGAAAATCCGGTGACGAGAGAACAGTTTGTGCAGTTGAGAAATTGTATGGAAATGTATCTGAAAGAGCGGGAATCGGCAAAATAAAAAAACCATTCTACAATAGAATGGTTTTTTTATGCGCGATCAGGGGTTCGAACCCTGGACACCCTGATTAAGAGTCAGGTGCTCTGCCAGCTGAGCTAATCGCGCTTACATTGTTTCAAACAACGACACTATAATATCAAATATTGTAAAATAATGCAAGCTTTTTTTGACTTTTTTTGTAATCATTTTAGCAAAAGTGTTACTATTTACGGCTGATTCATCCAATCAATACATTTTTTCCTTCAAATGCAAAACCATATGTTCTGATGCGTTCTGCAGGAATCCCTTTTGCCTTTAAAGCTGCAACGTATCCTTTTTCCTCAATCTGCAAAAGCGCCGCTTTCACGGTATCTTCCATGTTTTTTTCCTTTTGAGGGCGGTAAAACTTAAATTCCAGGACAATCGCGTCATCCGTTTCATTATCTTTTAAGGGCTCAAGCATAACATCATAACGTCCAAAACCACTTTTGCGGTTTGAAGTAATGGCATATCGGTCAGATAAATCTACCATCAGCCCTAAAACAAAACCATGGTAAAAATGCTCTGGATGCGATTTTCCGGAAGGCTTTCTGCCAGTGTCAAAGTTACTGAAGGTGTCAAAAGCAACCTGGTTCATATATTCATTCATTGCATCAATATCACCTTCTAACAACGCCTTGATAAAATCATTATATTCCGGTGAATAATTTTTAAACCAGCCTTCAATCATATTCTGGAACATCAGCCGGACTTCTTTGTTTGTAAGCTTCAAATCATATTCTTCAATTCCTTCCTTCAGGGTATATTTTTCTACTTTTAAATAGCCGCTTGCAAGCAGCAGGCTCCAAATAGCATATTCGTTGTGGTCAAGCTGGTTAAAGACAATCTGTTCGTCGATTCTTGTATGGAGGGTGCCGCCGTTTATCAAATCTTCCATATCTTCCAGTTCAAATTCTTTTAGTGCTTCTGACACCTCTTCTTGTGTAAATCCAAAAGTGTCTGCATATTTATTGGAAGTGGTTGTCACTACTTCCAGATTGTTCAGGTCAGAAAAGATGCTTTCTTTACTAACTCTTGTAATTCCTGTCATAATTGCCCTGTCAAGAAATGGGTTTGTCTTAAAGGTTGAATTAAATAGATTTCTTATAAATGACACAATTTCATTCCAGTACCCATTTACATATGCTTCCTGCATTGGTGTATCGTATTCATCTAACAGAATGATTACCTTCTGTTTATAATGAGGTTGCATAAAATCACACAGTTTATGCAGGGAAATCACTGCATCGGTTTCTGCCATTGCTTCTGAAACCCTGTTAAAATAGTTTAAGTCATTCTCTGTAAGGATACTGCTGTTTTTTTAAAATTGTCTTTTATTATATAAGAATGAAACAACTTGCTTGCCTGTTTTTTTCGATTGCACCATCAAAAAGCCTCGCCGTAGCCTGCTACGTTGCTAAGCGCCAATGGCGCTTGTTTAGCAAGGACCGAAGCGGAGCGTAGAACTACGTTTTTTTCTTTGCACTCGGAAAAACATTCTTCGCAACTTGTTCATTTAATTTATTTACAGTTCCTTAGATTAGTTTTGGGAGGGTACAGTATGGCAAGGACAGTTGGAATTGGTTATCAAAATTATCAGGAATTGGTAGAAAACGATGTATTTTATATTGATAAGACATTGTTTATTAAAGAGTGGTGGGAGAATTTTGATAAGGTAACATTAATTACCCGCCCAAGGCGTTTTGGGAAGACGCTTAACATGAGTATGATAGAGCAGTTTTTTTCCCTTGAATACACAGGGCGAAGTGATTTGTTTGAAACAATGAATATTTGGAAGGAAGAAAAATACCGCGATATGCAGGGGAAATTTCCGGTTATTGTGTTAAGCTTTGCCGGAGTAAAAGGGGTAAATTATATTGATACCAGGAGGCAGGTCTGCCGGGAAGTTGTAGAGGTGTATGAGAAACATCGGTTTCTTTTAGAAGAGAAGGGTTTCTTAAGTGACAGGGAAAGGGAATTTTTTAACACGGTGTCAAGGGATGTAAAAATAGTTATGGGGGATTTGCTGGCGGGAGGGATGCTATATACAAAAATAGATGAGCAGATTGTATTTAGCCAGCTTGCTTACAATGAATATGCCATTTGGAGCCTGTTGCTTGCAAGCGGGTATTTAAAGGTGGAGGAGCATACATTTGATGCAGATACAGGAAAAGAAGAGTATGTTTTGAAGCTTACAAACAAAGAAGTAAGGCTGATGTTTGAGAGTCTGATAGAAGGCTGGTTTAAGAATTATTCCCCAGCGTATAACGACTTTATCAAGGCTCTGCTTCTTGATGATAAAAAAGCAATGAATTATTATATGAACAAGGTCGCCCTGGAGACTTTCAGTAGTTTTGATACAGGAAACAGGCCATCGGAACGTGCAGAACCAGAACGTTTTTACCATGGTTTTGTGCTTGGGCTAATGGTGGAACTGTCGGGCAGGTATGCAGTTACCTCAAACCGTGAGAGCGGCTTTGGACGTTACGATGTAATGCTGGAACCATTAAATGGGAATGAAAAAGATGATGCCATTATTATGGAGTTTAAGGTACATGATCCAGAGGATGAAAAAACATTAAAGGATACCGTAGAAGCAGCGCTGTCACAGATTGAAGAAAAGCATTATGCGGCTTCCCTGGAGGCAAAAGGAATTCCCTTTTCCCGCATTAGAAAATATGGATTTGCGTTTAAAGGAAAAAATGTGTTGGTTGGATAGTTTTGGAATACAAGCAAGATATTACCATGGTATTCTTTTAAGGATTCACAGTATTTCCGTTCTTTGATTTGTTTAATGGCGCCTCTGGAACTTTTATCCCATTTTAATTCAACAATGATGGCAGGGGTATCTGGAAATTTCCTTTTAGAGTATTGGACGAATTTTTTAATGCTTTGGATACTTCACCCCACTTTGATACAGAAACAGCATTGGCATATTCCATTCGGATTTCGTTATTTGGAATATATACGGTTCCCGGAAAATGCAATCCCATTCATCAATAATTACCACGAATGGACGCTTGCTGTTCTGGTAAATATCTTTCATTGTTCTGGTCAGATTTTTTGTATCAAAATACCGGTAGGAAGGGTACTCTTCTAAAAGTTCCCATAACACGCTTTTCTGTATGAAAGATACCATTTCTTTTATACTTTCACTTTGGCTTAAAAATTCCTGCATATTTAGAAATATTGTATCATATTGATTCATATATTTTGTAAAATTATATTCATCTGCGATATGCAGTTTTGAAAATAATTCTTTTGAGTCACAGCCCCTGCTATAATATGCTGTCAGCATATCTGCAGTTATTGATTTTCCAAAGCGACGTGGGCGGCTGACACACAAACATTTTTGCGTTGTATGTATTACCTGGTTTGTATATCTGATTAGGTCAGATTTATCCACATAAACCGCTGAATTTAATGCTTCTTGAAATTTATCATTTGATGGATTTAAGTATATTCCCATGTGTTATACCTCTTTTATATTAAAGTGTATGTGAATTTTGTTGACAAAATAAATACTGTTGTTACTGGTTACGGAGTGAACAGCAATCGGGCAATAACTAGATTTTTCGAATATGGTAAATTATACCTGTACCGACAGGGCAAATATGGTACAATCATGTTTGAGAAAATTCAAGGACAATAATGGTGTACCGCCTGACACTGTGCCCGCAGTGCCAGGCAAAGGATGGTAATGCAGCTACCACACAATACAGTTTTACCTGCGATACACGAAAAGTTATTATAATATATTTTGTTTATAATTACAACTCTTTGCGTTTTGAGCCCAGGCATGCGTTTTATCATTGCTATGCACCTGCCCGGCAGAAGTTTTTGCCTGGGCAGGTATTTTTGTTATAGGAAATTGTGGCAGATAGCCACTATTCAAGGCAGGTATCGTGAGGAACGTTGGTTACTTTTTCATTACCAGACATTCCTTTTTATAAAAGCAAATTCCATATTTACTGATCTCTGTATAACCTTCTTTTATCAGGTCATTATCATAATGAAACTTTTCGATTTGTTCCAATGCGTCCATGCAGCCTTTTTCCAGGCCATGTATGTTATCAGCTAATTTAAATTCAAGTATGATTGCCCTGCCTTTGCATATTCTTTTGGTTTTAAGGATTAAGTCATATCTGCCAAGCCCGCTTTCCCGATTGGATTTTATAATATATTTTCCATTATGCTTTAAAAGACCTGCGGTAAAACCATGGTAATAATCTTCTTTATAATCATAAAAACTGATTGTTTCCATAAGTTGTTCTGTAATAACATCTGCAGCCGTTTCACAGTCGCCCTCTTCCAGTGCTTTTGTAAGAATTGATAAATCCTGCTTTTCTATACATTGTAGAAACCATTCCCTGATATGGTTTTTGTATATATATACAATTTCTTCGTTAGGTATTGTCATGAAGAGGAATATCCGCTGTTCCCTGAAATTTTTTTTCTGCGGCTTTAAGGTAGCCTGTAAAGAACAGGAAATTCCACAAATTATCTGTGATTTATAAATGTCTGCATAAGTAATATCCTCATGTACAGGTTTTTCTATTGTACCGCCTGCAATCAGCTCTTCAAGTTCCTGTTTTATAGCAGCATCTGCATTTTCAATTAATTCACGTACAATGCTATTTGAAGAGGTGTTTGACCAGTAAGGTTTTGGAAATTCTGTATTTTTGTAGGCGATATCAGAGACATAGTTAATTACACTCCATGGATTATATACTTCTGTATTGCCGAAACGATAACCATCATACCAGTTTTTTACTTCGTCACTTTTTTGCATTATGCCATAGGCGTTAAGAAAGCTGTCAACTTTATGCTGCGTAAAACTAAAATATTCTGCATAACTGTCATCTAATACAGAAACGGTTTTTAAATTATTCAGCCCTGTAAATATGCTCTCTTTGCTTATGCACAAACAGCCTGTAATAACGGCAAATTTGAGGCTTTCATTTGTTTTGAGCGCAGATTCAAACAAGGAACGGATAAATGTAACCATTTCATCGTAAAAGCCATGAAAATAGGCGTTTTCAAGTGGTACATCATATTCATCAAGAAGTATGATTACTTTCCGTTTGTGGTATTTTTCAAGGCACTCCGATAAAATTGTAGCGCTGTGGAATATTCAGAGAAGAATGCCGTTTTTTCCATAATAGAAAGGAATTCTTTTTTTCTGATGGGAACAATATAGTATCGTTTAGTATATAACTATGGCGTTTATATTCTTTAGCGATTTCTCTTTGCAATTTTTCACATGATATTTCATAGGTTGGCTGTTTTGCTGATTTAAGCGACAGGAATATGACCGGATACTGTCCCATATGTTTTGTATATTCTTCCCCTTCTGCTATAATTTTTTTCCCTTGAAAGTAAATGGAATTATCTGCTACTGTGCCATTCGGCAAAACTTCTTTTTCAAAGAAAGTACGCAGCATACTTTGTGCCAGTGTTTTTCCAAATCGCCGTGGATGTGTAAATAATGTAACTGTATTTTTCTGTGCCAGCAAATCACGTATGAGTAGTGTCTTATCTATATAGTAGTATCCTTCGCTTATCATTTGCTTATAAAATTCTACTCCGATTGGTATTGGCGTTATATGTTGCACAACAATTACCTCCTTATCAAGCGTTCAGGTTCTATTCTTTAAACATAGTATAAGTTTTTTTCTGCAACTATCAATGTTTTATCATATATTTTGTGGCAGTTATGGGCAGACTGTCTGCATAAAAAACATGCTGACCTGTTTTCGTTGAGTAAATCACTCTATAAATTTTTTATTGTCTGTGTTAATGTTTAATAGTACTTAGGATCTGGAGGGGATGCAATATGACAAGAAAAGAACAAAAGGAAGTCAGGAAATCTCAGATTATTCAGGCGGCATTGGGTTTATTTTTAGAACATGGGTATTATGGGACAAAAACAAGTCAGATATCCAGGCGGGCAGGGATTAGTGAAGGTCTGCTGTTCCATTATTTTCCTACGAAAGAAATTTTGTTGGAAGAGTTGATAAACATTGGACTTGAGGGGATGCGTATGCCGGTGCAGATTCATGCAGAGAGTGGCCTGGATTTTTTCTATCAATTTACTGCAATGCTGTTTTTGCAGGCAGAGAAAAATCCTCTGATTGCGAAAATGTTTGTATTTATGGGGCATGTGGTGCGGGCTGAGGATATACCAGAGAGGCTTCGCAAACTGGCGGCTTCTGTAGATACAGTAGCATATAGTCGAAGCAGGGTGGAAGCAGGGCAGCAGGATGGAAGTATTCGGAAAGGAGATGTAATGTCATTGTCAAATATGTACTGGTGTTCTATTCATGGCATTATGGAACAGTATGCTTTGCGGCCCGAAATTCCGCTGCCGGAAGCAAGTTGGGTGGTAGGGATGTTGCGCAATGATAGGACTGATTAAAAATGTGTATTCTGCTATTGAGTGAATGTCCTTTGAAATGGAGAAAGGGTGAAAGCAATGAGTGAAAGTAAAAAGAAAATTATAGTTGTGGGCGGTGGTATTGCAGGGCTTACAGCAGGAATTTATGGAAGGCAGGCAGGTTATGAAGTGGATATTTACGAGAAAAATCCCATAGCCGGTGGCCAGTGTATGGGGTGGAATCGGAAAGGATGCCACATTGATAACTGTATTCATTGGCTCACCGGAACGAAAAAGGGAACATCTCTTCGCAGGGTATGGGAAACAGTAGGAGCATTGGAGGAACATACGGAATTTGCGGACTGCGACAGTTTTTATACAGGCATTACAGGAAATTCATGTGTAACACTGTGGAAAGATTTAGAAAGGACGGAGTCGGAGCTTCTTAAATTATCACCTGAGGATGAAACGGAAATAAAGAAATTTGTAGAACACGTGAAATATGCAGAAGAATGTGATATGCCGGCTGAAAAACCCATGGATGCTTTCGGAATTAGTGATTATATTCATATGGGTGCTTCCATGGCAAATATGCCGAAGGTAATGAAAGAATATGGTTCCATTGATCTGCAGGAGATGGCCGGGCGCTTCAAACACCCTGCACTGAAAGCGTTGTTTACAGACTATTTGCCAAAAGAATATGTTGCAAGCTCATTTCTTGTTTCTTATGCTACTATTACATCTGGTAACGGAGAAATTCCAAAAGGTGGTTCTTTGGCGATGGTAAACCGTATGGTGAAACGTTTTGAAAGTTTAGGTGGAAAATTATATTGTAATACTCCTGTATTACGGATTCTGATAGAAAACAAAAAAGCAGTAGGAATTGAGACAACAGATAAAAAAGTGATGTTGGCAGATTATATAATTTCCTCAGTAGACACTATGGAAATGTTTGGTAAATTAATTGGGAAAAAGTATATGGATGCAAAATGGCAGTCCTGTTATAAAGATATGGATAAGTACCCTCTCTTTAGTGGAGTTCAGGCCGCATTTATGGTGGACCAGGAGGTATATGATGAGAAAGGAACTATTTTCTTTGACTGCCCTTCTTTTAAAATAGGGGAAAGAAAAGTCGACAGGATCTCAGTGAAAGGTTATGAATATGAGCCGGAATTTGCTCCAAAAGGAAAAATAGTTCTCCAGGTAAATATACCACAATTCGACAAGGAATACCTGTATTGGAAAGGATTGACAAAGGAGCAATATAAAAAATTGAAGGAGGAGGCAGCAGCGGCGATAAAAGAACGGCTGCTGATACAGTTTCCAAAACTTCAGGGACACATAGAATTTCTTGACTGTTGGACGCCGATAACCTATGAACGGTACTGCAACGCATATCATGGAGCATATATGAGTTTTATTACAAGAAAGGGAGTGAAGTCTTTTCGTGTCAAGGGAATTGTAAAAGGAATCAAAAATCTGTATATTGCCAGTCAGTGGATTATGGCGCCGGGAGGACTTCCAGTGGCGGTAACAGCAGGGAAGTTTGCCATCTGGCGGATTGCAAGAAAAGACAAAAAGTCACTATCCATGGTTTAGCATAATTGCAGCGGCATAGGAGATGTTAGAGCGTGTTTGAAAATTCATTCTCACAATCTGCACTCCCCATTTTGCGCTATATTTGGCTCAAATTTAGTCAATGTAGCCCGCTACACCTCCTAAATTTGAGCCAAATCTCCCACAAAGTGGGAAGCACATCTTGCAAAAAGCAATTTTCAAACACGCTCTAGCTCTGGCTTGAAAAAGTTGGTGAATCTGCTACAATAATATCTAAGAAATTGCATAAAAATTGGAGGTGAAGCAATGGGGGGATTATCAGTGGAGGATATGAGTAAGACATATATAGAACATTCTATGGTTATCGATAATTTTGTAATCAAAATAGGAAATCAAATTAAAGATAGTTTATGTCGTGTCTTTAGTGATGGGGTACAATATCAATGGAAAGAAAATAATGATAAAGTTGTAATACCAGATGCGTCTATCATGTGCAATATCAGAGATAGAAGAAATGTCTCATTTACAGGAGTTCCACGTTTCGTGATGGAAGTTCTGTCAGATGCCACAGAAGAGTATGACAGAACTGAAAAAATGGATATATATAATAAAGTCGGAGTTTCTGAATATTGGATTGTAGATTGGCGAAAAAAGCAAGTTGAAATATATATGTTTGATTTTAAAGAAGATGATACAAGTTATGCATACTTGTTTAAAAAAGTAACAGTAAAAAATAAGGAAGAATTGCAGTTGGTAATGTTTCCTAATCTGCATATTTCCTTTGATGAATTATTTAATATTGAGTAGGATATGGAAAACAAACTGAGAAAGTAACTTAAAAAGAAACGGTATGAAAATACCAAATTGCGTTGCATAGGATATTTTTATACCGTTTTCTATCAATCATCTATTTCGCTGATCTACAATAATATGTTTCACATAATCACATGGATTTGCCAATTCTGTTCTGAAAAATTCTGGAAAATATTTTATATCGCTATCTGCGGTAATCCAGGCGAGTTTTTCTTTGCAATGGTCTTCCGTAAAACTTTCACAAACTGGCCCAAAGTCTTCTGGTACTTTCATATAGAAATAAAACGATATTTCATAAATCAGTTTATTTTTTCTAATCGACTCATTTCCATAAAAATAATTTTCGTGGATAAATCCCAGATGGTCAATTTCCATGTGAACACCTGTTTCTTCAAATACTTCCCGCACAATTGCCTGCTCTGCGGTTTCGCCAAATTTAATGCGGCCGCCCACGGAATATAAGTAATGATCTCGCTCGTTTCCCGCCATTAAAAATTTATCATCTTTCATAATGATGGCTCCTACACGAATATTTATAAGACCATCATCAATTGCCACGGTACAATCTGAACCCATATTTTTCTCCTTTACACTTTAAACCGATATCCAACCCCCCATATGGTCTCAATATATTGAGGTTTTGAAGTGGATTTCTCGATTTTCTCACGTATTTTTTTGATATGAACGGTTACGGTTGCAATATCACCGACTGATTCCATTTCCCATATTTCTTTAAAAAGTTCCTCTTTTGAGAAAACATGGTTTGGATGCTGGGCCAGAAAGGTGAGCAGGTCAAATTCCTTTGTGGTAAATGTTTTTTCCTCCCCGTTGATGTAGACTCGGCGTGCGGTTTTATCGATTTTAAGCCCACGGATTTCAATCATTTCGTTTTCTGGCATGCCGGAAGTTGTCAGTCTTTTGTAACGCGCCAGGTGTGCTTTGACGCGTGCGACCAATTCACTTGGACTGAATGGTTTTGTTATATAGTCATCGGCACCAAGGCCAAGCCCACGAATTTTGTCGATATCGTCTTTCTTTGCGGTAACCATAATAATTGGTGTATTTTTCTTTTCACGAATCATTTTGCAGATTTCGAAGCCATCCATATTAGGCAGCATCAAATCCAGAATAATCAGATCAAAGTCTTCGTTTAATGCACGGGCAGCACCTTCGCAGCCGTCATTTTCGATGGTAACATCAAAGTTACTCAGCTCCAGATAATCCTTTTCCAGTTCTGCAATTGCAGTTTCATCTTCAACAATCAATATTGTACTCATAAAACCCCCATTTCTGCGTTGTTTTTATTGTAGAAAGCAAGTTTGCGCCAAACAACGCCCAGGCGCAAGCTGTCAGTTAATTTGTTGTCACTTCCTTACGATCTTTTTTTAAGGTAAAATAAAAACTGGTGCCAACCCCTTCAATGCTTTCCGCCCACACTTTTCCTCCGTGGTCGGAAATAATCATTCTCACAATAGCAAGTCCAAGTCCGCTGCCACGTTTGGAGGAATTACGCGAAGCATCTGCCCGGTAAAAGCGGTCAAATATATGAGGAATGTCATTGGCAGCGATACCTGGCCCATTGTCTTCGATTTGTACCTGAATAAATTCATCTGGTTTTTTCTGTGGAAATAAATCAGAGCCATCCTCTTTAAGCTGGCGGTAAAGAGGCGGGGCAGCAGGTTTTGTTTTTGTTTCTTCAATGCGGACAGAAATGTGTCCGTCTGGTTTGTCATTATATTTTACAGCATTTTCTATAATGTTGTGAAGTACTCTTTTTAATTGTTCAGTATCAACTAAAATGCATGTATTTTTATCAGTTGTATTGTAATAATCAATCGTTATATTTTTAGATTCTAAATCTAAAGAAACATCTTCTATACAGTCTGTAAAATAATTTTCTAGATTGACAGAAACAAAGTTATAGGCAAAGGAATTGCGCTCAACTTTGGAAAAAAGCGATAATTCATCAATCAGATAAGTGACATCATTTGCTTTTGCGTATATTGTTTGAAGATATTTCTGCTGTTTTTCAGGAGTGTCAGCCACACCATCGAGAATTCCCTCTGCATAGCCTTTGATTGCGGTAATCGGTGTTTTTAGGTCATGGGAAATATTGCTGATCATTTCACGTATATTTTCTTCCGATTGAATCTGTTCTTCCACCATACTTTTTAACCGAATCCTCATTTCCTCAAAATCACGACAGAGTTTTCCGATTTCATCAGAAGAAGATACATGAATTGGCTCATTGAGGTTTCCGGTGCCGATTTGCATAGTGGCAAGCCGCAAAGTGTCAAGTGGCCGCAAGATACTCTGGTAAATCCAAATTACTAATAGAGTACCCGTTGAAAATAAAATCAAAAAAATTGCCAGTACAATATCTTTGACAGCACTAAACCAGCGTGATGGTACATTAGAAAAATCAACTACTAATAGAGCTTGTCCCAGTGCATGGTCAGTAAAGTAAAAAGAAATTTCTTTGATAATAGAAGAAGTTTTATTATCAATATAAGTCAGATGGCTTGCAGGTTCATCATAGCTGCTTTGTATAGGAATATCTTCCAGTTTTTCAAATTTCTTTTTGTTGCCGATATAGTAAAATTGGCTATCTTTTATAATGATTATATAAGCCCCTCTTTTTAAGAGGGATTTATTTGCCTTGTCCAAAAACTGTTTGTCCAGAAATTGATCTGGTGATTCTTCTGTCAATTTAGTAATGGCCTGGTAATCAGCAAGGGCAATATGGTGAAAAAACGAAACCGGATTTATAACAATGTCATAATTGTGGAAAGTTTCTTCATTTATATTATAAGTATCGGCAAGGACAGAATTTTCTTTATTTAAAATGGCCGTGACACAAAGGAAAATCAGTGCAATTGGAATAATGGTCATTATAAAAAAAGCTGTAATGAGTTTACCTCGTATTTTCATAAATGCACCTCTCCTCCCAAAGCGCTAATAAGCGTTTTTATTGACGTTTCTTCCAAAAAATGTCAGAAATAATATCTTAAAATCAAGCATAAGCGTCCAGTTTTCTACATAATACAAATCACATTCAATTCGTCGTGTAATGGAAGTATCACCACGATATCCGTTGACCTGTGCCCAACCAGTCATACCAGGACGCACCTGATGCTTTACCTTATAACGAGGAATTTCGTCTTTAAATTTTTCTACAAAATAAGGACGCTCCGGGCGCGGGCCAACTAAACTCATATCACCTTTTAATACATTAAAAATCTGTGGAAGCTCGTCCATATTTGTTTTCCGCATAAATTTTCCAACTGGTGTAACACGGGGGTCGTCCTTGGTTGTCCATGCTTTTTTTTCTTCCTTTTCATCTTGTACACGCATGGAGCGGAATTTGTACATTGGAAATTCCCTATTGTGCAGTCCAATTCGCATTTGCTTGAAAATAAGAGGCCCTGGAGAAGTAATTTTAATAATGCAGACGAGAATCAGCATTGGAATTGCAAAAACAATCAATGCAACGAGGGAACCGAAAATATCCACAGCACGTTTGATGGCATTGTTAAAGGAACTGCTTAATGGTACATGGCGTACATGAATTACTGGAAGCCCGTCCAAATCTTCTGTATAAGGCTTTGTAGGGATAATATTATTGTAATCAGGAATAAATTTTGTGTGCACACCTGATTTTTCGCAGACTGCAACAATGCGCTCCAGCTTGGAAAACTCATCAATACTGAGGGTAATGGCAATTTCATCATATTTATTTGTTTCCAGAAGTTTCTCTAAAATACTGGTATTGCCAATAACCCGTACATTGCGGTATGTGTCATTGACAGCATGGTTATCATCCAGAATCCCATGCACCATGTAACCCCATTCTGGGTGGACACGCAGACGGTCAATGTAACGTTCTGCCATTCGCCCATAACCTACCAGAAGAATATGCTTGAGGTTTTTACCGGAGCGGCGCATCTGGCGGAGCACACGCATAACAAACAAACGAAAAAGGAAATCAATGCATAAATTGGTTCCGGCAAAAAAGATAAGAAACAGACGGGCAAAGTCTGGTTCCTTGATCAGGTACAGCACTGCAACGCAATAAACTAAACCAAGTGTATTGACCTTTATCAGGTTAAAAAGCTCCCGACGCCGTCCAGCAGTTCGCTTTGGATCATACATTCCAAACATTCGGTATAAAATCAAATAGCATGGAATCAGAAGAATCAGCATGGTTTCATAATCTTCCAGTGGACGTACATAGCCGATGGTAGGCTCTAAAAATCCATACTTGAATAAAGGACTCCATGTGTCATCAAAACGCAGGTTGTAGGCTAGTAGGAAAGAAAATGCAATAATAATCGCATCTACCACCATTTGTAATATATTTAACAGTTTCTGATTTTCTTTAATCAATTTATCACCTTCTTTTTTCAGTATAAGATAACCAATATATGACAATACATTATATAGGTTTTGACAGGAAAATTCAAGGACGTAAAAAGGTGTAAAGTTTTTCTGAAATCGGGATACATATAGTAAATCCGTCAATTATTTCCTGTATATCATTTATTATATGGTTATATTGTTTTCTATTGGATATAAAGATAAAAATAGTGAAACGAAAAATACATGGTATATGTATTAAAAACTATTAATAACCTCAAAAAACTCGTTTATATTTGAGCCTTTTTTCCTAATTTTTCCCAATTATAGATAGTAGAAACCTTGATTTCATATACATTTTTTGATAGAAAAGTTATTAGTAATAAATTGGTTGTCTTTTCTTAACAACGAGAGCATCAAGTCGCTGGAGTTTCCTCCTTCACAAAAAACTTTGAAGTTCTTTTTTGCCTCACGTACTTTTCTACTCAATAGCTGTACCTCCTAAAATGCCTTTCATGTAAATTTCATATATTTTGGTAGTTTCATATCATATTTCTGGAAAATCCGCTAATGAATATAGTTCTGATTTTAAAGTTTCGGTATCTTTCGTAATAAAATATATTTGTTCTTTCATATAATTCTTTAAGTCAAGATGTAAAACATTATGCGTAGTAAAGATAAATTGTCCAAAATGTTCTTTTCCACATATGAATGAAATTACCCGATCGGACAAAACAGGATTTAGTACCCTATCCATTTCGTCGGCAAAGACAACCTTACAGGTATCTGAAGTGTGAAATTTAAAATATAAAATTTTACACTATTTTGTAATTTCTTCCTCTTTTTATGATAGTAAAAATATGCAATAATTATAAAACTAGAAGTAAAAAATGAACGTGAGGAGGGAAACTATGAGAAATTATAAAAAGTATGGCAGCCGTATTACGGCGGTCGCCATGGCAGCAGCTATGGTAGTAACAAGCGTGCCATCAGCAGTAAGTGCGATGGCAGCATCAGGAACAGATGCACTGGCAGATGTGGAAGATACTGTTAGTGAGCCTGATCCGGTAAGAATCGACGGAGGCGTAGACATCGAGGCATATAATGGAAAGGTAGAAAATGAATATGCACAGCCTTTGAACGGTTCCTTTAGCAGCAATGCTGTTAACCTGGAAGTGCCAGACAAAGATGGTGATGAAGACATCAGCGTTATGGAATGGGATGGGACAAAGCAGTGGGCAAATGGCAGGCATACTTCCGTCAGGCAGGAACATATGATGTAGCCTTGACGATGAAGGTGACGGAACCTGATCAAGGTGATTTCACAAACTTCAAGTTTGGTGTATATGAAAATGTAGATGATGAAAACCCAACAGATGAGACCCCAATGGATTCGGAGGGGACAGTGATTACGGAAGATGCAGTAAAGGTATGGATGACATCAACAGAGAAGTCTCAGGATATGTTGTGGTATAAAGAGCCTACAGAGATGAAAAATCAGTTAGCTGAAAAGACTCTTTGGATATTACAACAGTTGATAATCAGGAAATGACACGGATTAATGTAGATCCAAACACGACATACCAGACATTTCTTGGAATGGGAAGTTCTTTGGAAGAATCTTCCGTATACAATCTGAATCAGTTAAAGGATGATGTAAAGCAATCCTTTATTGAGGATCTTGTAAATCCGGAAAAAGGTGGTATGACACTGTTCCGTGTAACAATCGCTACGGCAGATTTCACATCACGCAGATTCTATACCTATTATGACATTGACAATATTAATGCACTGCCGGCAGATTTTACACCAAACTGGTATCCGGCAGATGGAGAAACAGGATTTACGATTCAAAAAGACAGAGATTATGGAATCATTGATACGATTAAGATGGTTCAGGCTGCAGCAAAGAAGTAAGATGAAAGAACTGATTCAGGGGAGTGAAATTTTAAAGAAGAACAATATTACAGATGTAAAGCTTTGGGCATTTGACCATAATTGCAGCATTGCAGAAAATTATGTAAAGGCAATTGCGTCTGTACCTGGTGCAATGGATGCAATTGATGGTATTGCTTTCCATGACTATGGTGGAGATTTGGCTACCATGCAGAAAATTTTAGACACATATCAGAATCAGGGTGAGAAGAAAGACCAGACTGTAAACCTGACAGAGCGTTCTGTATGGGGAACAAAAGGCGCAAATTCTATGGTTACTTATTTGCGTAACAGTGCAATCAGCTACAATGCATGGGTAACAATGTTAGATAGTGATGTTAATTATCACCAGTGGTCTACTGGGGGAAATGATGATGGTACAACGCAATATGGTACATCAGATCCTACAATGTTTGCAAGATTGGCTGGAAGTGATACAGAATACTGGGCAGCACCGGAATTCTATATTACTGGTCAGTTCTCAAGATTTATCCGTCCAGGATATGTGCGTGTAGCATCTGACGAAGGTACTACAGCTACAATCAGAAACGTTGTATTCCAGAATCCGGAAACAAAGGAACTTGTTGCAGTTGTTGTAAATGCGTCAAAGAAGAAACAAAACTTTAAGTTTGTAATTGGTGATGAGCAGTTTATCGGTGCAGTTCCGGCAGGAAATGTTGCAACGTATGTCTGGGGCGCAGTTGAGGAAGAAAAACCAAAAGTTTCATCTACAAAGGTTACTCTAAATAGAAGTAAAGTCTGCCTTGTAAAAGGAAAGAGTGTTAAGATTAAGGGTGTTATGGCACCTGCAAGCACAACAGATAAGCTTACATGGAGCAGCTCTAAAAAATCAGTTGCTACAGTAAGTAATGGCAAGATTACTGCAAAGAAAGTTGGAACAGCAACAATTACTGCAACTACAAGCAGTGGTAAGAAAATAACATGTAAGGTTACTGTAAAATAACTTTAAATTCTTTGGGAATTTTGCCCAGTAAAAAGCCAATGAAGGAAAAATAAAATAGTTATCTTATTCCACTTTCTGTGATATAATCAGAGGAAGTGGAATTTTTTGCTTACTCTGAAACAACATTTTCCGGGTAGCCAAAAAAGCGTAGACTTCCCCTATACCCCATTTTCTTGCTTTTCACAGCAGAATGTGCACATACAACCAGTGTTTCACGGAGCAGGGCATTCCCTTTCCGCATCTTTCCAGACTTTCGTTTGTGTGCGCTTTCATTATTTCCCGGGCAAAGCCCTGATCATGACGCCATTCAGGTCATCAATGAACTGCTCTTTTGCTGCTTTCAGGTTATGTGCAATAACCTTTTTTCATATAAAATATCATATTGTGCAGAGTCAGTCTGTCTGCCAGACAAGATATATTCCAAAATATTTCTGGCGCTTTTTCCGTTTATGTCTGTAATGGTGCCGGATATTTTGATGTTAGCACCCTCCAGCATTAAATATAAGGCATATTGTAAAAAAATATGAAGAGCATCCAATATTAGATGACTTTAGCTTAGAAGTGAAGGAAGGGGAGGGTGTGGTAATTGTCGGTCCAAGCGGCTGTGGAAAAAGTACGCTTCTTCGGTGCATTAATGGGCTGGAACCGATTCAGTCTGGCAGTATTGCAGTGGATGGGCAGGAGACAATTGGCAGCACAAGAAATTTATCGTTTCTCAGGCAAAAAGTCGGCATGGTCTTTCAGAGTTATGAATTATTTCCACATCTGACTATATTGAATAACATTATGCTGGCACCGGTTAAAGTACAGAAAAGGGTAAAAGATGAAGTGAATAAAGGGGCTATGGAACTTCTGGCAAGAGTAGGGCTGGAGGATAAGGCTGGCAGCTATCCAGGGCAGTTATCTGGTGGACAGAAGCAGAGAGTAGCTATTGTCAGGGCATTGGTTCTGCATCCGGAGATTTTGCTGTTTGATGAGGTGACTGCGGCATTGGATCCGGAAATGGTCAGTGGAAATTATGCACTGGCATTTGGATGTAACGTTTAAAGAAGATGCCAACACTACTTTGGATAAAACAGCAGCACAGAATCTGAATATCATAAATAAGTGGTGTTTATCCATATTAAAACTTTTTGATGTGGGGAAGAAAATAAAGGCACAAATATCCATACTTGAATATCTATTATGATTCTGTTATATTATATAGAAAGAAAGGCATCTGCGGGAACAGATACCTCTCCGGCGGATAGTGTAGTATCGTTTTTTACAATACAGATAGAATTTGAAATGTTAATATAGCACTCATAAAAGCAAGGCAACGGCGCCAAGGGAACAGCCGTTGCCTTGCTTTTATGTATTATAGAAAAATGCCTGCTATACAGCGGATACCCATTAGAAAGTACCCGCAGGGCAGCATCGTGCCAGCAAAAAGGGGGATGATTATGGAAATGAGAATTAAGGAACATCCGATTCTGGGTGTGCAGGAGAAAGAAAAAGAAGTAACTTTTTTCTTTGACGGACAGGAAATAAAGGGGTATGAAGGGGAGCCGATTGCGGCAGCGTTAAAAGCAGCAGGATTTATGGTTCACAGATATACTAAGAAAGAGCATAAGCCCCGTGGAATTTTTTGTGCGATTGGACGCTGCACCGATTGTGTTATGGTGGTAGATGGAAAACCGAATGTGAGGACCTGCGTCACACCATTGAAGGAAGGTATGCAGATTCAGACGCAGGACGGCGTAACAGCTTTAAAACAAATGAAGTAAGATAACGGGAAAATGCAGAAACGGTGCCATTTACAGGCAGACTGTCAGTTTTGCAATTATGGACGTTTTAGTCGACATGGGGGAAATATATATGAAGAGATACGATTTAATTATTGTGGGTGCAGGACCATCCGGTCTATCCGCAGCAGTAGAAGCGGCAAAAAGGGGGATACAGGTTGTAGTATTTGACGAAAACGAAAAACCAGGCGGACAGCTTTTTAAGCAGATTCATAAGTTTTTTGGTTCAAAAGAACATAAAGCAAAAATTAGGGGATTCCGTATAGGGGAGGATTTACTGAAAGAGGCGTCAGAGTGTGGCGTAGAAGTTGTGCTGAATGCTACAGTAATCGGACTGTATCTGGAAAAAGAAGTTACTGTCCGGATTGGGGATGCGGTGGAGCACTATAAAGGGGATGCCATTATTGTTGCTTCTGGTGCATCTGAAAATATGGTGACATTTGACGGTTGGACACTGCCCGGCGTGATTGGTGCTGGTGCCGCCCAGACAATGATGAATCTTCATGGCGTGAAGCCGGGCAGGAAGATTCTGATGTTAGGTTCAGGAAATGTTGGGCTGGTGGTCAGCTTCCAGCTGTTGCAGTGCGGCTGTGATGTAGTGGCGTTGGTAGATGCGGCTCCGCACATAGGTGGGTATGGTGTTCATGCAGCGAAAGTTGCAAGAACGGGAGTGCCGTTCTATTTATCGCATACGATTGTGAAAGCGGAGGGGGAAGACAGGGTAACGGGGGTCAGGATTGCTGAGGTGGATGATAAATTCCAGTTTATTCCTGGAACAGAGAAACACTTTGAGGTGGATACAATCTGTCTGGCAGTGGGGCTTTCGCCTATGTCCCAGCTTCTTAAAATGGCAGGCTGCAAAATGGAAGACAATCCAAAGAAAGGCGGCCAGGTTCCAATCTGTGATGAGATGGGAAGGACATCTGTGGAAGGTGTTTTTGTGGCGGGAGATGTATCTGGAATTGAGGAAGCCAGCTCCGCAATGATTGAGGGAAGAATTGCTGGAATAACGGCAGCAGAATATCTGGGGTATATGGACAGCATAGAATCGGGGCAGAGAGTAAAGGGGCACGAAGAAGCATTAGAGGGGCTGCGGCAGGGTATGTTTGCTCCAAAGAATCGTGGAAAGAAAATAGAAACGACAGACGAAGGAATACAAATATCAGAGAACCTGTTAAAAAGAGGTTACATAGCAGATGATGAGATAGGTCGTTATCCAGGCATAAGACAGGCAGCAGGCGTGCATCCGGTTATGGAATGTACACAGAATATACCATGCAATCCCTGTCAGGATGCATGTCCAAAAGGATGCATCAGCATCGGGGAAAATATAACATCGCTTCCAATAGCGGTGGAAGGGGCAGAATGTGTTGGCTGTGGAATGTGTGTGGCTTCCTGTTCCGGTCAGGCGATTTTTCTGGTAGATGAACAGGCAGGAGATGGATATGCCAGTGTTACCATGCCATATGAGTTTCTTCCGCTTCCTGAAGTGGGGGCAAGGGGGAAAGGGCTTGGGCGTGACGGCAGGCCGGTATGTGAGGCGGAGGTTTTAAAAGTACAGACGGCAAAAGCATTTGACCAGACACATTTGCTGACGGTTAAGGTTCCTGTATACATGGCAATGAAAGCGAGATTTTTCGTAGCAGATTAGCATGGGGTATTTGGTTTTAATAGTGAAACGCTGTGCTGACTGTGATATAGAATGGAGGAAAGGGCAATGTGTAAAATAAATGACAGGTCGAGGAATATTGGGCAGTATATTCCTGCGCCGGATGACGATATGATTATCTGCCGGTGCGAGGAAGTGACAAAGGGAGAAATCCGCAGGGCAGTACATGCAGGGCTGTATACCATTACAGAGATTCGGAGATATCTGAGGGCAGGCATGGGTCTGTGTCAGGGGCAGACCTGCGCAAAACTGGTCAAAGGTATTGTGGCAAAGGAATTGGGGGTATCGCCTGCAGAATTAGAGCCTGCCGGTTCCAGAGCACCTATGCGTCCAATAGAAATGGAAGTGTTTGGCAATGAGAGGGCGCAGGGCAGGTAAGTCAGGAAGAAATGACAGAATGGAGGTAAATTATGGCAGATACAGCAGAAGTTATTATTATCGGGGGTGGGATTATCGGAAGTGCTGCTGCATATTATCTTGCGAAAAATGGAACTTCAGTAATTGTTCTGGAAAAGAGCAGTAATATCGGGGATGGCGGTTCTTCAAGAAATGGTGGTGGAGTAAGGCAGTCGGGACGTGATCCGAGGGAGTTGCCTTTGGCGATGTATGGTGTAGAGCATATGTGGCCAACACTTTCCGAGGAGCTTGGGATAAATGTGGAATATCACAAAGAGGGAAATTTAAGGTTAGGAAAGACGGCAAGGCACAAGGAAATCCTACAGGGACTGACAGACAGGGCTGTGGCATGCGGTCTGGATGTGACAATGATTGATGGGGCGGAGGTGAGGGAGATTAATCCTTATCTGTCAGAAGAGGTAATCTGTGCAAGCTGGTGTCCAACAGACGGCCATGCAAACCCTCTTGCTGCTACACTCGGCTTTTATATGAAAGCAAGAAGCCTTGGGGCAAGGTTTATCACCGGGGAAGAGGCCCTCAGGATTGAGAAGGTTAAAAGCAGGGCAAGAAAAGTAGTGACTAAAGCAAATGTCTATGAGGGGGAAAAAATTATCGTGGCATGCGGTTATGAGAGCAGAGCTCTGGTAAGAACAGTGGGCATTGATGTGCCAATGCGCAAAGAGTTAATCGAGGCATTGGTGACGGAGGCAGAACCGCAGATGTTTCCACAGATGCTTGGAACCGCAGATGCTGATTTCTATGGGCATCAGACAGAACATGGATCTTTTGTGTTTGGCGGTGCATCGGGATATGAGGAGATGAATGAGGATGGTGGCAGGAATATGACAATGAGTATTACTGCTCCAAGTATCTGCCGCGGTATTATGAAATATGTTCCGAAGCTGTCCCAGACAAAAATTGTCCGTACATGGGCAGGATATGAGGATGTGTGTGTAGACGGGATTCCGGTCATCAGTCCGGTAGAGGAAGTTTCGGGGCTGATACTGGCATGTGCTTTTACTGGACATGGATTTGGAATTGCGCCTGTTGTTGGAAAACTGCTGTCGGAGCTGACGATGGAGCAGGAAACATTTTTGGATCTGACGGAATTTCGTTATGACCGTTTTCGGGGATAAAGGAGGATGTTTATGGATACAGGGATTAAATTTTTATATTTGAGTGAACCAGATATGATAAAAGCTGGTGTGAAAGATATGGCACAGTGTGTCGGGGTAATGGAGGATATGTTGGTCACATTAAGTGCAGGGGACTATGTAATGGCAGGGGAGAACCATAATTCCCATGGGGCGCAGGTAAGTTTTCCAAATAATCCGTTGTTTCCGGGAATGCCGAAAAATGCGGATGACCGCCGTTTTATGGCAATGCCGGCCTATCTTGGCGGGAAATACCAGATGGCAGGAATGAAGTGGTATGGTTCAAACTGTGACAATAAGCAGATAGGACTGCCGCGTTCTATTTTGATGATGATGTTAAATGACAAGGATACTGGGGCGCCTCTGGCATTGATGTCTGCTAATTTATTAAGTGCGTACCGTACAGGTGCGATTCCAGGGGTGGGTGCGAAATATCTTGCAAAGAAGGATTCCAAAACAGTTGCGGTTCTTGGGCCTGGTGTAATGGGAAAGACATCTCTGGCGGCATTTATGAGTGTTTGCCCACAAATTGATACTGTAAAAGTGAAGGGAAGGGGACAAAAATCACTGGATTCTTTCGTGGAGTATGTGAAAACAGAGTTTCCGCAGGTAAAAAACATTATCATATGCGCTACGGAAGAAGAAGCTGTCAGGGGCAGCGATATCATCAGTGTCACTTCTACAGCGCCTGTCAGGGAGAAAGATTTTACATATATTGATGGGAATTGGGTTAAGAAGGGGGCATTGATTTCACTGCCGTCGGCTGCCCGATTTGATGAAGATTTTCTGGTGAGCCGATGCCGTAAGGTAGTTGATAATTATAAGCTTTATGAGGCATGGGCAGAGGAATTTCCATATCCAAGCTACGAACTGGTACAGATTATCGGTGCCAAATTTACAGATTTTCTGCACGAAGGGAAAATAAAGCGGGAAGATATTATAGAGATTGCTGACGTGGTTCAAGGAAAAGCAGCCGCCAGAGAGAGTGAGGATGAAATTATCGTATATTCTGTAGGAGGGATGCCGGTGGAAGATATCGCATGGGGTGGTACAGTTTACCATAATGCATTGGAAATGGGCATTGGTATAGAATTACCGCTTTGGGAGAAACCAGAGTTGGCATAGCAAGGGGAATTGCCATGAAAAAACAAAACCTACAACAGGTACAGTTGTTACAGCCTTATTTAGAGTTTCGGACAAAAGATTATCGGGAAATTATAGAAAATAGCGAAGGGATATCACACTTTTACGAGTTTCAGTTGCGAAATGGGAAAAATTGCGGTTTACAGGCAGTGCCAGATGGTAGCGTGGATTTGTTGTTTGGAATAGGTGAAAAGCAGGTTCGTACGTTTATCGGTGGAACGGTGCTTCAGGCAAAGGCGTGGGAACTGCCAGAAGGGGGATTGCATTTTGGAATACGTTTTTTCCCAGGGCAGTGTAAGCTTCCGGCAGATTTGAAAATGGAAGAGATTATTGACAAAGATGTGGAAATCAGCGATGACCATTTTATTAAGGAATTTTCCGAACAGTTATTAGAGAAAAAAACGGCAAAAGAGCGCTCAGAGTTTTTCAGGGAATGGTATTGGAAAAAATTCTCATCAAAGAAGGAGAAAAATGCGGCAGCTATGCTTGAGCCGTATATCAGAAAAAGAATCTACGAGACAAAGGGGACAATCAGTATGAAGGAACTGGCAGCAGATACGGGATATTCTGCATGTTATATCAGACGTATATTTTCAAAGGTACATGGTGTGCCGCCGAAAGTATTTGGGAAATTTATCCGGTTCCAGAATGTACTTGATTATCTGACTTATGGTGGGCAGGCGGCAGGAGAAGCTTGTCCAGATATGGGCGAAATTGCATTGGAGTACGGATACAGCGACCAGCCCCATATGATTCATGAGTTTAAACATTACATGGGAACTACACCAGAAGCATATATGCGGTTGGTGAGAAGCCATAAGTTTTAAAGCAGAAAATGTAAATACTGTGCTCACGCATAGAACAGCAAGCTGTTCATGAAGTTTTTGGGCAGCGCAGGAATGGAGGATTAATATGGGATTAACTAAAATTGAAGTAATTACAGGAATGTCAAAGTTTACCAGCTTAAAACATGCACTCAGCAAAGCAGGAGTCGGAGGGATGACTTTTATGCAGGTGCTTGGATGCGGTGTGGAAAAGGGAACCAGAGAGTATGAGGTGGATGAGCAGTACGAAATGGAACTGCTTCCAAAGCAGCAGATTAATATTGTGGTAGAGAGCGAGAAAGTAGACGATATTGTGGAGCTGATTAAACAGGAACTCTACACGGGGCATATCGGTGATGGGAAAATTTTCCTGTATCAGATTGATAATGCAATCCGTGTGCGTACCGGCGATGAAGGTGCTGATGCCCTGTAGGGCTGCTGTTCCAGATTTGTTGTATACAGCGAAACAAAAGTGGTTAAGGTTTATCTTGCAGAAATGAGGGATTTACATGGAAGAAAAGAAATTAGGGTTGCGGAATGTGATTTCTGTGTCAGTTGGTTTAGTAATTGCTACGAGTTGTCTGGTTTCTCTTGGCGAGGGAGCAGGAACCATCGGTGTAGTATTTATTGTGGCTATGGTTATAGCATGTATTTTGAATATGATTACAATGGCTTCCGTATCTGAACTGAATGCCCTGATGCCGGATACAACGGGCGGGCTGGCACAATATACGCTTGCGAGCGTGGGGCCGGTGCCAACAATTGTTACAATGGTAGGGGGCTATCTGATTAGCAATGTGCTCTCCTGCGGTGTGGAGGCATCTATCTTTGCATTTGCTATGAAGGAAACAATACCACTGCCAATTCCGTCGTTTGCGTATACTGTCATTGTTACAGTGATTTTATGGATTGCAAACCTAAAAGGTGTCGATATGTTTGCAAAACTTCAGGATGTGGTAGCGTTCCTGCTGCTTGGATCTATGGTTGTTATGGGATTGATTGGGATGTCTGGCATGGGAACCGGAGTAAAAGTAGACCAGCCAATGGTGTTAGAAAGTGACTTCTCTACGATTGTTTCCATGACAGCAGTTGCATTTTGGCTGTTTATCGGGGCAGAGTATGCAATTCCGATATCAAAAGATGTGAAAAATGCAAAGCGCAATGTTCCGCTGGGCATGTTCATTGGCCTTGGGCTAATCTGCCTTGTGCAGTCGATTCTTGTGTTTGGATTTTATCATTACACAGACTGGGGGGAACTGGCAAATTCAGCGGCTCCGCACATGTTGTATGGAATGAATCTTCTGGGCAGGCCGGGAAAGATATGGATGACATTTGTAGCGGCATTGGCGGTTATCAGTTCCCAAAACTCGGCGGTGCAGGCGTTGCCGGTGATTTGTCAGGGTATGGCAAAAATGAATATGATGCCGCAGTTTTTTGCAAAGACAAACAAAAATAATGTTCCATATATTGGCGTATGCCTAATTAGTGCATTGCTTTTAGTGTTTGGATATATCAGTGACAGTTCATCCGATATGATTAGTTTTCTGATTCTGGTGGGTTCTGTGTTCTGGATGTTTTCTTATATTTTCGTACATATTGATGTGCTCGTACTGCGTCACAGGCTGCCAAAAGCGCCCCGGAGCTTCAAGGTACCCTTTGGTCCGGTGTTTCCGGTTATTGGTATTTTAGGTACCTCCTATATGGTGGTAAATATTTCAACAGACCCGAAAGAGAGATTGATGATCTGGGCTATTACCGGTGTGGCATTTTTGTTGTTGTTCATCTATTCTGTGGTCTGGATTAAGAAGAAGATGAACATGCCGGTATTTAAGAGTGTGCCAATGGAGAAGGTTCTTGCCATGGAAAATGATATGTATTATCAGATTAGAATACGAAAAGGGATTTGGAGATAAAAAAGGGCACAGACTTCGCTTGTGCCCTTGTGTACCACCACATAGCGAGAATTTTCCTGATAGATAGCAAAGGGGGCAGATGATGCCCCCTATTCATGTTGATCATAAAAAACAGCAAGCTGTGTGCGGTCACGCAGGTTTAACTTTTCTAATGGGATATATATAAAGAATTCTTTTCCCTAAAGCAATACTTTTTTTTAGTTATAAAGAAAAACTTTAAAAAAACTTCACATGTTTTACACATTTCATTGCTAGACTATGGTACATAGCCACTGGTTACGATGCAGGCAGTAACATACAAGGAGGTTTTAATAATGGAAGAAAATAACAATGGTTTAAATATTAATGAGGAAAGCAACGTGAACGAAAATAGTGTGGAAGAAAACAGTGTTGAGGTGAACAATAGTACAGAATCTCCTGTTAATGAGCAGGAACACAGCAGATATACAGGAGAATATGGCAATTCTGTATCAGGGGATTATCAGGATCATAATCAGTCCGTTTATCGTTACTCTTACAAAGATGGAAGTGGAGAAAGTACCCATTCTGGTGATTATTATGAAAATAAAAATACACAGGAGAGTACAGAAAGTACTGCTTCCCAGGCAAGCGCACAGGAGAGCGGACAGACAGACCAGGGCTATCAGGCAGGCGGGTATTCCAATAGTGGTTATCAAAATGGCAGCTACCAGAATAATGGATATGCAGGCGGCTACCAGAATAACAATGCATATCAGAATACAGGCTATCAGAACAATATGTATCAAAATAATAATGAAACGCCGCAGAAAAAGGAAAAGAAACCATCTACTTTTGGAAAGAAGGTTTTGATTACGGCTGCATGCGCTGTTGTATTTGGTGTTGTTGCCAGCATATGTTTTAATGGAGTTAATTATGTAACAGATAAACTTTTAGGGACGACTTCGAAACAGGAAGTGCAACAGTTGGATAAGACGACGACAGACAATCAGACAGGCGAAAATAATGAGAATACGGTAAGTAAACCAGCAACCACATTAGGTGCAAGTGATGTTTCTAGTATTACAGAGCAGTGTATGCCAGCGATTGTGGCGATTACAAGTACCACACAGGGGGCAGATTATTATGACTTGTTTGGACAGTATTATCAGGGGCAGGATACAACGAGCTGTGGCAGTGGGTTTATTATCGGACAGAACGACAAAGAGCTTTTGATTGCAACAAACAATCATGTGATTTCAGGGGCTAAGACGATATCTGTGCAGTTTATAGATGGGGAGATTTATGGAGCTGTTGAAAAAGGTGCAGATTCCTCAAATGATTTAGCAGTTATTGCTGTAAAAGTATCTGATGTGAAAAAAGATACGATGAACAAGATTAAAATTGCCGATATTGGCAACTCAGATGATACAAAAGTTGGTGAGATGGTAATTGCGATTGGTAATGCATTAGGATATGGCCAGTCTGTGACCGTTGGCTATATCAGCGCAAAAGACCGTGAAATTACAGAAAGTTCTGAAAATGGACAGACACAGAAGAAGATTAAGGCAATTCAGACAGATGCGGCAATCAATCCGGGAAACAGTGGCGGAGCCCTTATTAATATGCAGGGGCAGGTAATTGGCATTAATTCAGCTAAAATTGCAAATTCCGCAGTAGAGGGAGTTGGCTATGCAATTCCGGTTTCTGTTGCAACACCGATTATGGATGAACTTATGAATCGTGAAGCATTGAGTGATGACGAAAAGGGTTATCTGGGTATTTCAGGAATAACTGTGTCAGAAGAAGCAGTTGCCTATAATGTTCCTTATGGAGTTCATGTAAAAGAGGTTGCAGAGGGCGGTGCGGCAGAAAAGGCAGGAATCAAGGTCAATGATGTTATTACGGCAATAAACAAAATGGAAGTTACAACGATGGAGAGCCTGCAGGAAAAGGTCAACAGTTATCGGAAGGGGACAGGGGTTGAAGTTACTCTGCAGAGAAGTAATAACGGTAAATATGAAGAGAAAAAAGTAACCGTAACATTACAGGGTGTGGAATCGTTGGATAAGCTGCCAGATGATAGCAGCAGCCAGGAAAATGATTCGCAGGATAATAAAGATAGAAATAATGACGATTATGACAGCAGGCGTCAGAATCCATATGGTAAGGACGATGACAATGGTTCTGGAAGTATCTGGGACTTCTTCAATTAATTGAAAAGACACGGTAAATTTGAAGGTTACTAATTTAAAGTGCCTGGGAGAAAGGGGTAAATGTTGCAATGTGGCAGTTGGAGGGAGAGCGTAGCGAAAACAGATGGCAGAAACTTCGCTATAACATCTATTTTCAGATTGTTTTCTTTCTATTGGTAACACTCCTTGAATTTGTCATATTAGAGATTTATTTTGGAGTTTATGCATTTGATTATGAGTGGAAACTTGTGTTAAAAAATGTGCTGATTTTTGGCGGCGTTAATCTCTTTCTGACGGGGGTGTTCCATAGCATAAAGCTTCCACTTCTTATCTCTGTAGCATTTTTTACCTTTGTGGGAGCTGCAAACTATTTTGTAGCTGCATTCCGTGGTTATGGAATTGTGTTTATGGATTTTTATGCAGTAAAGACAGCGGCAGAGGTAGCTGGCGGTTACAGCTACCATGTAGAGTGGAATTTTATTGCAGCGCTGCTTTTAGATATTGCATTATTTGGAGCGTGTTTTCTTCTTCCGGGGAGAAAGCACGCTTATCGTCATGCAAAATATACACTGGTATCCATGATCGGGATGGCAGCAAGTGTTTTTTTCTTTTTCTGGGTAGATTCTGATACCATTTTTTTTAAAGATGTCAGTGGGTTAACCTGGGATCATAATATTGGAATGAAAGATTATGGATATGTTTTGTATTTTTTGTCCAATGCAGGAAAGGCAACTGTGTCGGAGCCGGCGGGATATTCTGTAAAAAAGGCGGATGAAATTTTGTCCCGCTATAAAGAGGATAATCAGAAAGGAAGTAAACAGCAGATTCTCAAGGAACTGCCTAATCTGATTATGATAATGAATGAATCTTATGCGGATTTAAGTGTTTTGGGGAAAATAGATACCAGTCAGGAGGTTATGCCCTTTTATCACAGTTTAAAAAAGAATACTATCAAAGGTTATGCTGAGTCTTCGGTTTATGGAGGTTATACGGCAAATTCGGAGTTTGAGTTCCTGACAGGATGTACCAAAGCATTTTTGCCGGGCAATCCTTATCTGCAATATATTGATGATTATATACCATCTTTGATTACAAATTTAAAGGAACAGGGATATAAAGAGGCCATTGCAATGCATCCTTACAATCCTTCTGGTTACAATAGAAATCGTGTTTATCCGCTGTTAGGTTTTGACCATTTTTTGTCTTTGGAGGATTTTGGGCAGGAAAATCTTGTGCGGAGCTATGTTGGTGATATGGAGGATTATTTAAAAATTGAGGAGCTTTTTGAGAAGAAAGCTTCTGGAAGTAAACTTTGCCTTTTTAATGTTACAATGCAGAATCATAATCCGTATGATAATGTAAATTATCGTTTTAAAGATCCGATACATATTACCAATTTTTCGGCAGATATGACGGCAAACCAGTATCTTTCCCTGATAAAAATGTCAGATGATGCGTTAGAGGAACTGATTTCTTATTTTGAGGGAGTAAAAGAACCAGTTATGGTTGTTCTTTTTGGAGACCACCAGCCGCATCTGAAAGATTCTTTTTATAAAGAAGTGACTGGAAGTGTTCCTGACGTGTTTTCGCAGGAACAGGTAATGAAAAAACATCTGGTACCTTTTTTGATTTGGGCAAATTATGATATTGAGGAACAGGAAATCGAAAGAATATCCTTGAATTATCTGCCTGCTTTGGTATTGAAGACAGCGGGGCTTAAAATGAGCAGTTTTGAACGCTATCTTTTGGATTTGCAAAAAAAACTCCCTTCTATCAGCGCCAGTGGCTATTATGATGAAAAGGGAGTACTTCATGAATATTCGGAAGAAGATTCAGAATATCAGGAACTTTTAAAAGAATATAAAATCATACAATATCACTATCTTTTCGACGAAAAAAATCGTTTGCAATATCATTTTTCTGTAACTGATGATTAAAAAAGTTGGCGTGCTAAAATTTCTGACGATTTATCCATTGTTTTCAAGGGAGGTTTCCAAAGACCTCTCCAAGCCCCTGTTGGATTAAAAGGTCGGCATTGGAATCGTAAGGGGTGGCTGATTTATTAATCAGGACAAGATTATCCCCGTTGTAATATTGCAGCATACCGGCAGCTGGATAGACCGACAGGGAAGTGCCGCCTACAATCATCAAATCTGCATTGGAAATAGCACGGATGGCGCCGCTTACTGTAGCATCGTCCAGGCCTTCTTCATATAAGACAACATCTGGTTTAATTGTGCCGCCGCATTCGCACTTCGGAATTCCGGTACTGTTAATAATGGTTTCAATCGGATGGAATTTGTGACATTTGGTGCAGTAGTTTCGGTGAATGGAACCATGCAGTTCAAATACTTTTTTATTGCCGGCAAGCTGGTGCAGGCCGTCAATATTCTGTGTAACAATTCCTTCCAGTTTACCTTCTTTTTCCCATTGTGCCAGTTTGTTATGTGTTGTATTCGGCTTTGCATCAAGATAAATCATTTTGTCTCGATAAAAGTTATAAAAATATTCCGTATTTTGAAGAAAAAAGCTGTGGCTTAAAATGGTTTCCGGCGGATAGTCATATTTTTGATGGTAAAGTCCGTCTACACTGCGAAAGTCAGGAATTCCGCTTTCTGTGCTGACGCCTGCTCCGCCAAAGAATACGATATGACTGCTTTTTTTGACCAATTCTGTTAATTTTTCTATTTTTTCATCCATATTAGAACCCCCATTCTTAGAAATTTAATATAAGTATAGCATAGTAATTTACTTTTGGTAATGATTTTTGCAAAATGTATACATACAGTGTATAGTGAATAGTAACCCGAATAGCAATTTATTGCTATATGTAAAAAAATTACACTGGTAAAATAGTGCAGTGCATGATAAGATAGAATAAGGTATGGAAAACTTAGTAGGATGTAAAAAAAGACTTAATCATTTAGGAGGAGAAGTATGAAGAAAGAGGAGAAGCAAAAACAGAAAAAGACCCACTCAGGTTCCATTAAGACCAAAATTATTGGAACTATAGTGCCGGTTGTTGCGATTCTGATTGTTGTTATGATTGTGCTTGCCTACACAATTTCAAGCAGCATTATTCAGAGAAACGCATCGGAGTTGTTAGCATCTTCCATCAGTTATCAATCTAAGAGCATTGCGGCATGGCTGGATGAGAATTTGGCGTCTTTTTCAGGAGCAAAAAGGATTATTGAGCAGACAAAGCCCTCGGATGAAGAGCTGCAGGGGATTTTAGACTCTTATGCAAATTACAATGCGAATTATCCAAACGGGATATATGTGGCAGATTCGACAGGAAATGTTATGAAGGCTGCCGATTCGCAAAGTACATTTAATGATGTATTGAATTCGACATGGTATAAAGAAGGCATGTCACGTGTAAATTTGCGTTATGGAAGCGCCTATGAAAGCGCTGATGGCACTAAACAGGTAAGTGCATCTGCCATGATAGACGATGGTTCAGAAAATATTCGTGTATTATCTGGTGATGTGTCGCTGGAAAGAATTACCGTTATTGTTAATTCTTTCGTTAAAATGAATGATGCAGAAGCGTTTTTGGTAGACAGCAACGACGGGACAATATTGGCACACCGTGATGCATCATTCATTTCTACAAAGCTGGATTCTTCAAACAAGGATAAATTTCTTGCTGCAGTAGCAAAAAAACTGGATAAGCAGGAATATTTAAGCTGTAATCTGGAAGGAAACCTAACCAGTTTTGATCTGGTAGATGGGACGGACTGGGTTCTGGTATCTTTTATCCCTCATGAAATTATTTATTCTGATGTAAATAATCTGCGTACGAAGATGATTGTGATTGCAATTATTTCCCTGCTTATTTTGATTCTTTTAGTGGAAAGAATTATTCATATGGTAGTAAAACCAGTCCGCAGTCTGACCAATACGATTACAACAATGGCAGATGGCGATTTTACAGTAGGTGTCAAGGTAAAGGGCAAAGACGAGATTGGAAAAATGGGACGGAGTGTGGAAGCATTTCTTGTGTCGATACGGGGTATGCTGCATGAAATACAAGATATTTCTGGAAAAGTGTCCAGTCAGTCTGAAACAACAAACAGCTTGTCTATTGATATGAATGATATTGCTAAGGTACAGGCAGAGTCTATGAGTGACTTGAATACGACGGTAGACCAGCTTTCTGAATCAATCAGTGAAATTGCAGATAACGCAACGTCGCTTGCTATGGTAGTTTCCGATACAAAATCAACTAGTATGGAAGTTGAGAAATGTATGGGGCAGACGGTTGCTGCATCTGAAAAAGGAAAGAGTGACATGCGTCAGGTAAATGCTGCTATGAGTAACATAAGCAATTCGATTCAGAAGTTGGATATAGCAATTGATAAAGTAGGAAAGGCATCAGAAGAGATTACGAATATTGTTGCTGTCATTGGAAATATTGCCGAGGAAACAAACCTGCTTTCCTTGAATGCTTCGATTGAAGCAGCAAGGGCAGGAGAGGCAGGAAGAGGCTTTGCGGTTGTTGCTTCAGAAATTGGAAAACTGGCACAGACAAGTACGGAATCGGTGGATAATATCGTACAATTGATTGGCGAAGTGACAGGGCTTGTAAAAGAAACAGTTGCACAGGCAGAAGACAGTATGAAGAGTATTGATGAGAGCAGTGAAATGATTGATACTGCGCTTCAGACGTTTGATGAAATCTTTAATGATATTCATACGACAGAAGATTTGATTGGGCAGATGATGGTTAAAGTTAGTGAAGTTGATGAGGTTGCAACGAATATGGCGGCGATTTCAGAGGAACAGGCAGCCAGTACCGAAGAAATTAATGCGACTTCTGAAAATATGGTAGTCCAGGCAAATAATATAGCAAATAGCAGTAATGCAGTAATGGACGATGCACAGGAATTGTCCGAAAGTGCAGAAAGTCTGAAAGAGAGGATTGGACGCTTTAAAATGTAAAAGCTTTGTGCCGCAGCCAGAAGCGGCAGAATGGAGGTTCGTGTGAAAAAGATTTGTAAAATAATGACAGCAATGCTGCTTTGCTTTAGTATACTGACAGGCTGTGCAGGTGGCGGTATTGGTGATGATGATTCAGCAAAAGGTGTAAAGATGTATCTGACAGTAGCTTCTTATGATACGTTCCGTGAGAGCCTGATTAATGCAGCAGAGAAGACAGCGCAGGAGATGGGGGCAGAATTTGTTGCAAATGATGCTGAAGGTTCTTTGGAAAAGCAGCTTGCCCAGATTAAAGAAGCGGTAGATGGCGGATATGATGTAATTCTCTGCAGTCCGGTTGATATAGATACAACCTTGCAGTTAAAAGTAGCGGCAGGGGATGTTCCACTGGTATTTTTCAATTCCTGCCCGGATGAAGAATATCTGGAGGCAGATACCTGTATTTATGTTGGTTCAGAAGAAGCAGAAGCAGGAAAGTTTCAGGCAGAATATATTTTGGATAAGTTTGCGGGAAAGGACACAATTAATGTGGTTCTTTTCAGAGGCCAAAAGCTGCATACGGCAACACTTGGAAGGACAAACGCATTAAAGGCAGCTTTAAGGGCTTCTGGAAAAACAATTAACTATGTTTTTGAAGATTATGCTGATTGGGATACAGAGATGGCAAAACATCAGTTTGAAATCTTATTGCAAAATGGCCAGCAGGTAGACGTGGTTGCCAGCAATAATGATTCTATGGCAATTGGGGTAATTCAGGCATGCGAAGAAAATGGAATCAGTTTTGATAATCTGGAGATTATTGGTATTGATGCAACTGTTGATGGATGTCAGGCAATTGAAGATGGAAAGATGTCATTTACAGTATATCAATCAGCGAGCGGCCAGGGCAGTTATTTAGTCAAGGCGGGAGCACGTCTTGGTCAGGGAAAGACTTTGGATGGACTGGAGTATCTTGATAAAGATAAAAAACATGTTTGGATTCCTTTTGAAAAGGTAGATAAAGGAAATGTAAAGGATTATGAATAACAGTGGACATTTTTCAAAAAAAGTGATAAACTGGTTAACGTAGTGTGTGAGTTCAGCACAGACAGGGGGATACCATGATTCGTGAGGGAAAACAGGCAAAGGTTACATATGCTAAGCACGGAGAGGTGATTTCGCCAGTTGAGGCATCAGTAGGTACTGTGCAGGATGCTGCAATCACACAGGCAAATATTAGAAAACAGGAAAAAGCAAAAGTATCATCAGCGTCGTTTCAAAGTGTAAAGAGCACGGAAGCGATGGAGGGAGAAGCGGTTCTATGTAATGAAAGCAGGATGTCTCTAAAAGCGGTAAATTGTAAAAGCGTTTCAGAGGACATTACATTGCAGGCATTATTTCCTGATAAGAAATGAAAGAGTATGCCGGACATGCTCTGGATGGTTACTGTTTATGGTTAAAGGGATAGAGCAGGTTTGCTTTATCTTTAAGGAATGAAAGTTTATGTAGCAGGGAGGAGAGCGTTATGCTCGAAAGTGTATCATACTTACATATCAAGCCAATTGTAGCTTATAAAAATGGGGATAATCATCAGTCAAAGCTTACAGAAGTTAAGTTTCAGGATGTGTTGGATGATGAGGCAGAAGCGAAGAAAACGGAAAACAGCGAGAAGGCTTCTGAGGAGACAGCCTCTGAGCAGAAATCAGATTCGGTTTATAAAGATCCGGTTACTGGAAAAGAAGTTGTCTATGTAGATGTTGCAAAAAGTGCTGCAACAGATAAATCATCTTCCAGCAGCAATACGACGTCTGCCGATGCAATGCAAAAGACGAAATATGATGAATATTTTAAAGAGGCAGCGAAAAAGTATAATGTTTCAGAAAGCCTGCTGAAGGCAATTGCAAAGGCAGAGTCAAATTTTAATCCGAAGGATGTCTCCAGTGCAGGGGCAATTGGAATTATGCAGTTGATGCCAGGAACAGCAAAAGAACTGGGTGTTTCAGATCCATATGACCCAAGGCAGAATATTATGGGTGGTGCAAAATGTATTGCCCAGAAATTAAAAGAATTTAATGGAAATGTAAGCTTGGCTCTTGCAGCGTATAATGCTGGTAGTGGTGCTGTTAAGAAATATGGTGGAGTTCCATCTTACTGTAAATCTTATATTTCCAAGGTATTAAGTTATAAAGAAGCATATGAAACGGCAGCGGCTGTGGGTTAATTCTAGAGCGTGTTTGAAAATTGCTTTTTACAAGATGTGCTTTACACTTTGTGGGAGATTTGGCTCAAATTTAGGAGGTGTAGCGGGCTACATTGACTAAATTTGAGTCAAATATAGCGCAAAGTGGGGAGTGCAGATTGTGAGAATGAATTTTCAAACACGCTCTAGGCGCTGTTAAGCGGGAGCTGTGTATAAGCCATTGATACACAGCTCTTTTTGCTAAATTGGTGTATTTAATTATTCGGCTATTGTTTTTAGGACTGTTGAAACGTGCTTTTAAAGGTGCTGATAATAAAAGACAGCGAGTTGTGTGCGGTTGCGCAGTTGTAATTTTTCTAATATCGTGCTTAAATAATTGCGCACAGTACCTTCACTTAAGAAAAGTTCTGATGCGATTTCCCTGTTGCTGTAGCCATCTGCAACAAGCTGGATGATTTTGAGTTCTTTTTCATTAATGTTGTAGGAAGAATAATCAAATCCAGAAGAGGGATGCAAAAGCTCTGGGATTTTTGAAATAATTTCTGTACCAAAGACAGTCTGACCGCTTTCTACTGCCTCAAGAGCAGGCAGAATACTTTCATATTCCTGTTTTAAAAGATAGCCCTTTGCACCAAGTTTTAAAGCTTTTACAATATATTCGTCATCGGAAAAGGTAGTTAAAAGCAGAATTTTGGCATCGGGAAAATCAAGCAGAATTTCCTCTGTTGCTTCTAGTCCGCTCTTGGCTTTCATCTGAATATCTGTCAGCAAAATATCGGGTTGGTGCTTACGATAAAGTGCGACAGCGTCTTCTCCGTCTGTTCCTGTGGCAAGAACGGTGACCTTTTTACTGGCTTCCAGTATTGTTTTCAGGGCGGTGGTCACTAAAAAATCATCATCTACAATTATAATCTTCATAAGGTCCTCTATTTAGCAATAAATGGTTAAAGTTTACTTTGTCTTTGATAACCACTGTATGTGGTCTTGCGTTGATTTTTGATGATTCTATCATAAACTGGCAAATAATTCAATATTTATTTTCGCATATGTAACGAGTTAAATGCAACCTAATTTCTCGGAATGGAAATAAAAATCTGGAATCCATTTTTTTGTGTAATCTGTATCATTCCATGGAGCATATGGACACGGTCTGCCATGTTGACAAGTCCGATTCCGTCAGGTTCTTCTTCTAGCTGTTCCAGTGAGATTAATTTCCCAGATGAAGTTTCCCCGTTATCGCGAATGACAAGCTGATACATAGAGGGGTGTTCTCTTAATGTAATCTGTGTCATAGTTGCATTGCTGTGTTTTGCAATGTTGGTGAGCGCTTCTTTTGTAATGGAAATAAAGGCATAGCGGACAGCGCTGGGGACATCACTTTGAATGTCGTATTCCAGATGTACCGGACAAAAGGTAAAATTTTCAATGAGGCTTTTGATACTTTTTTGTAGATTAATCGAATCATCATGCAGGTTATGAACGCTTGCCCTAATGTTATTCATTGCCTGGGAAAGAGTATCCTGTAAAATCTGCAAAGATTCCTTGCAGTTTTCATCCTGGTTAATTGCCTGCAGGGCACCAGTCATCAAAATGCTTCTGGATAGCATATGTCCAACATTGTCGTGGATTTCACGGGCAATCCGGTTACGTTCTTTTAGCGTAGCATTGTGAATTTCATAATCCTGGTTTTCAAGAAGTGTCTGATTTCTTGCTTTGAGCAGTAAGTTTCGCTCTGTACTGTCATCTCGCATTTCTTTATAATGTTGTGCAAGAGTATGATAGCTTTCTGTCAGGTACTCGAAAAAAATGGCAAGCAGTATTCCAAAGAGCAGAAAAATAAAATAAGGAACATTGGAAGAAGCAAAAAAGAGATAGTTTTCTGCCAGGAATACAAGTATGACAGGATACAGGCGGAGGTGGCTGGCATTTATCATAAACAGTGGAATAAAGAGAGAAAATTCTGGATAGAAAAGTGTAATAACAGCATAAACGGATGAAATAATGATGGAAAGTCCTTTGTTCTGAAAATAATAAAAAAATGTGATGGCTGTTACAGATAAAAGAAATCCAATTATGGTCTGCTGTGAAAAATTCTGAAAAAATAATCCTCCAAAACAATACACCAGAACAAACAGGTGAGATAATAATAGATTCATTCGGTGTGTCCCCTTTCTGTTTTAAAAAGTTCCTTAGAATGATTGTATCATATTTATCTAACAAAATAACGGATGAACGCCAAAAAGTTACAATTGTCACATACGGAAGTTGACAACTGACACTTGGAAGAGAAAAGCTTTGAATTTATAATGAATTACAACAGCAGGGGCAAGGGGCAATAGGAAAATAACGGAAAGTATTTGCTAACTTGTGACAGGAAGGAATTAGGAATAATTTATAGTAGAAAGAGGGAATGGTTATGATTCGTATTGAAAATCTGGTAAAAAGATATGGGGATTTGGTTGCACTGGACCATTTGAATCTGGAGGTTTATGAAGGGGAGATTTTTGGGCTTCTTGGCCCGAATGGCTGTGGAAAGACTACAGCCATCAGTTGCCTGTTGGCGTTATTAAAGTATGATAAAGGGCGAATTACTGTTTTTGGTGAAGAAATGCGGCCGGACAGCTATGAAATAAAGCGTAAAATTGGAATTGTACCACAAGATGTAGCAGTGTTTCCAGAATTATCAGTAAGAGAAAATATTGATTATTTTTGTGGCTTATATATAGCAGAGAAAGCTTTACGCAAAAAATATGTGCGGGAGGCAATTGACTTTACAGGGTTGGAAGGGTATCAGAAGATGCGTCCAAACCAGCTTTCTGGTGGTCTCCTGCGCCGTTTAAATATTGCCTGTGGAATTGCTCATAAACCGAAGCTGATTATTATGGATGAACCGACGGTTGCCGTTGATCCACAGAGCCGGAACCATATTTTAGAGGGAATTCAGCGGTTAAATAAGGAGGGGGCAACGATCATTTATACGTCGCATTATATGGAAGAAGTGGAGCAGATTTGTGCCAGAATTTCCATACTGGACCATGGTAGAAGCATTGCGACAGGGACAAAAGAAGAATTAAAACGAATGATTAAAATGGGAGAGAGGATTACGATAGAGGGAGTTGAGATTACGTCAGAGCAGATTCAGTTGATTAGGGAACTACCCCATGTATTTCAGACAGAATATGATAATCAGTGCCTGGTAATTTGCTGCAGTGCGGCGAAAAAGAATCTGATGAGAGTGCTCCATTTTCTGGAAGAGGAGGAAATTGTTTTTGGTAAGATATTTTCGGAATTGCCGACATTAAATGACGTATTTTTGGAAATTACGGGAACAGAGTTACGGGATTAAGAATGGAGGGATTGTATGCTGCATCTTATAAAATATCGTTTTTTTTGCATAGTCAGAGAAAAGACTACAATGTTTTGGGGGTTCGTTTTCCCATTGATTTTGTGCACATTGTTTTATGCTACTTTTGGGGATGTTGACCATAATCTGGAGTGTATTGATACGGCAGCAGTTGTCAGGAATGAAACAGCAGAGGCGAAGGCTTTTGAAACTTTTTTATCAGCCATGGAAGATTCAGGAGAGGATTTATTTTCGGTAGAATGGACGACGGAAAAGGAAGCGAAGGAACAGTTAAAAGATGGAAAGATTTCTGGCATTTTTTACGTGGATACTGAGCCAGAGCTTTTTGTAGCAGGGAGCGGTATTGAGGAAAGTGTTTTACAGTCTGTGCTGGAATCTTACATGGGAAGATACCAGATGATTCAGGATGTAATCAGGGAAAAGCCGGAAAAGCTTGCTGCGCTGTTTGAGCAGGCAGATTCGGAAGCGATTTATGAAGAGATTTCCAACAAAATGAGTACAGAGGCGAGGCAGGACGAATATGTTGAGGAAACATCTCTTGGTGGGAAAAAAACAGATGGCATGATACAGTATTTCTTTTCGCTGATTGGAATGACTTGTATGTTTGGCTGCTTTTTAGGATTTGATACGGTAGTGACTTTACAGGCAAATATTTCTCCGGTAGGGGCAAGATGTTGTGTGAGCGCTGCTAAGAAATTCAGGCTTATTATGATTGATTTTGTATTAATCTGTATTATTAATTTTATAGAAACAATTGTGTTATTTGCTTATATGACAAAAGTTTTGAAATTGGATATGGGGGAGGAATGGGGGAAAAATCTGTTGATTTCATTTTTGGGCTGCCTGGTCGGCATTTCTCTGGGGATATTAGTCGGAAGTATTGGAAAGTGGAAGGAAAGCACGAAAATCGGCATTGTGCTTAGTGTCAGCCTTGGAAGTAGTTTTTTGTCAGGATTGATGATTGGAGGAATCAAGGGGCTAATTGAAGAAAATTGCCCGATTATAAACCGGATTAACCCGGCGTCACTTATTTCAGATGCTTTTTATAGTGTTGCGATTTATCAGGATAGTGACCGCTATTTTAGAGATGTGGTGACAATGGCGGTTCTGGCAGCCGTCTTTTTAGGGGGCAGTTTCCTGATGGTAAGGAGGGTTCGTTATGACAGTATTTAAAATCTATATACTGATGATAAAAAGGAATATTGGTCTGGTACTCATGTATTTTGGTATTTTCATGGGAATTGCCCTTGCAATGAGTATTGCGGGAAGTAAGGGAAATACAGGGGGCTTTACGGCAGAGAAGGTTAACATGGCGATTGTAGATTTAGATGAGAGTGAGCTGTCAAAGCGGCTTATAGAGTTTCTGAAAGAAAAACATAATGTGGAAATGTCAGAGAATGACAAATCAAAGCTTTCCGAGGAATTGTATTACGAAAAGAGAAGTGTTGTACTGCAGATTGAGAAGGGTTTTTCTGAAGCGGCATTAGAAGGGAAAAATGGAATTCATATGACGCAGCGTCCAGGCTCCTATAGCGGAATGTACATTTCGCAGCAAATTGATCAGTTTTTAGGAAATGTTCTGGCTTATCACGCTTTTGGTTATAGTATTTCAGAGAGCTGCCAGAAGGTAACAGAGCAAAAGGAATGTACTGTTACACTGGATGATGTGAACGGAAATGGAGGAAAAATACCAGGATATGTATATTTTTTTGAATATCTGCCATATCTTTTCCTGGCGGCTTTAGGGGTAGCCCTTGGGAAAACATTAGTGGTTTTTCGTAAAAAAACGATTAAAAACCGAATGATGGCTTCGTCTTTTTCACTGTTTCAACAAAATATGCAAATTCTTCTTGGCTTTCTGGTGATGGGAAGTATATTATATGTTTTTAGTATATTGCTGGCAGTTCTAATATATGGAAACAATATGTTGTCTGTGTCAAATATAGGATATTACCTTTTAAACAGTTATGTGGATATGCTGGCGGCATTGGAGTTTGCCTTTATTATTGGATTGCTGGTGAAAGAGGGGAAACGGGTGGATATGATTATTACGCCGCTTTCTCTTGGAATCTGTTTTTTGTGCGGCGTTTTTGTACCACAGAGTGTCCTGTCCGATTCGGTGCAAAAAGTAGCCTCTTTTCTACCAGTACATTGGTATGAAAAGGTAAATAACTTGTTGGCTGATCATGCGGAAATTGCAGGAGAGGTTGGGCAGCAGGTGTGGCAGGGAATTGGCATACAGGTACTTTTTTTATTTGCGCTTGCGGGAATCAGTCTTGGAATTGTGAAATATCAGCAACAGGAACGGTAATGGTAACAAGATTAAAGTAATCTTAATTTTTCGTATTCTTATTTTCAAATAGGTTAAAATGCGATATACTTTTCAATTAGATATAGAAAAAATCGTAAAAGAGCGATAAAGCGACAATAAAAGGGAAAAACAGGGGTATAAAAGTATGAAAGAGCATATTTTGAAAAAGAAGGATAGGAAAGAGGCTGCTGAAAAAAGCAATGAAGAAAAGAAAAAAGAAGTTGTCAAGAAAAACGGTGAAGAAAAGGATAAAAAAGAAATTGCTGAAAAAAGCGATAAAGAAACCGCAAAAAAGGAAGAGAAAGAGGAAACTGCAAATGAGAATGGACATTGGTTTCATGTCAACCGGAAATATATGTCAATTTGCCGTTATGCGCTGTTTGTGATTATTGCAGCGATTCTGATATATATTATTATTGCTAATTGGGGAGAAACGAAAAAATCATTTTCTAATTTGTTTAATGTTTTATCTCCGTTTCTAATTGGCGTGCTAATGGCGTATTTTCTGATTCCTCTGGTTGGAAGAATTCAGGGATTGTTGCAGAAATATATTACGAAAGGAAAATATGAAAAGATAACAAAGAGTATATCGATTTTTCTAGCATACCTGCTGGTGATTGGATTTATTGCAATTGCGTTTTTATTTGTCATTCCGCAAATAGGAGATAGTATTCAGGAACTTACAGATAAAATTCCCTATATATATCGAGCCATTATGAAGGAAATGGCAAGTCTGCAGGAGCGCTACCCTGATATTGATTTGAAATTCGTTTATGATCAGCTTAATGAAATAACACCAAATTTGATTAATTTTGGAACCAATTTGATGGGAAGCGTTCTTCCTTTTGTGTATTCTTTGTCTGTTTCTATTGTAAGAATGGCAGTGAATTTGTTGTTGGGCATTATAATTTCTATTTACATGATTTACAGTAAAGAGAATTTTCGTATTCAGGCAAAAAGAGTGGTTTATGCAGTTCTTCCAGAAGAAAAAGGAGATGAATTTTGCAGCACAATGCAGGAGTGCAATAATATATTTGGTGCATTTTTAATTAGTAAAGCAATAGATTCGCTGATTATTGGCTGTATCTGCTGTGTTGCAATGAATATTATTGGACTTCCTTATGCGGTGCTGTTAAGCGTAATTGTGGGAATTACTAATATGATTCCATATTTTGGGCCATTTATCGGTGCGGTTCCGGGGATTTTGATTTATCTTTGTATAAACTGGGAGCATGCGGTTATCTTTGCCATTATGATTTTGGTTCTTCAACAATTTGATGGGTTGATACTGGGACCACGACTTTTGGGGCAGTCTACAGGACTTAGCCCAATTTGGGTTATTTTTGCCATTACAGTAGGTGGTGCATATTTTGGCGTAATCGGTATGTTTATCGGGGTGCCAGTTGTAGCGGTAATTGCTTTTCTGATTAATAAACTGATTAGCAGCCGCCTGCGTGGGAAAAAGATAAAGGCATTACAGGGATATGAAGAGTAACATTACTATTCACGGCTGTTCTAAACATCATGCGAAAAACCTTATTGACGATAGAACGGGACAGACGGTATAATAATTGTGGTACATGTTTATTTTTGGAGTGTCAACAGTACACTCTTGCAAAAGGGAAGGAGGAATGTTATGAAACGATGGAATAGACGGTTTATAGGGTTGGGTCTTATTCTTGCAATGGTGTTAACCATGAATGGAATTCCAAATGCTGCAAGTGCTGCGGCAAAGCTAAAGTTGAGTACAACTAAGACAACAGTGGAAGTTGGAAAATCAAAAAAAGTAACTGTAAAAAATGCACCAAAAGGAAGCAAAATTACATGGTCTTCTAAAAATGCGAAAATTGCAAAAGTAAATAAAAAGGGTAAAATTACCGGAGTGAAAAAGGGTAAAACTACCGTGACTGCTAAAGTTGTTTATACAGTAAATAAAAAGAAAACAACTAAAAAGAAAACAACTAAAAAGTTGACTGTAAAAGTTACCGTACAAAAGGCTGCAACACAGGCAACGGCTAAACCAACGGACAAACCAACAGACAAACCGACAGATACACCAACGGCTAAACCAACAGATACACCGATTCCGGATGATGGTACAGATGTAAGTAATCTGACGACAGAACATAAGTCGGCGAATGGAATTACAACCAAAGACAATGGACAGATGCGTCAGAATCTGACAGCGGCACAGTTGATGAAATTTATGGGACAGGGATGGAATTTGGCAAATACATTAGAATCCTGCGGAACAGATTTACCAGATTCCTATCAGCCAACAGATTATGAAACTTTCTGGGGGCAGCCTGTTACAACACAAAAGGTTATGGATGGTATCCATTCTTATGGGGTTAATACAGTGCGCATTCCGGTTGCGTGGTCTAATATGATTTCCGATGATGGAAAATATACGATTAATGATGCATATTTTAACCGTGTGGAAGAAGTTATTAATTATGCATTGAATAATGAAATGTATGCTATTGTTAATATCCATTATGATGGCGACTGGTGGGGGCAGTTTGGCGATGCGGATGATAAGGTACGTGAACAGGCATGGGCAAGGTATGAAGCATTCTGGAACCAGATTGCAAATCGTTATAAAGAATATTCTGATCGTTTGATTTTTGAATCAGCGAACGAAGAACTGGGTGAACGGTTGAATGACAACTGGGTTACACGGGATGGAAAATCAGGTGTTTTGTCAACAGAGGAACAATATAATGTAACAAATCAGATTAACCAGAAATTTGTTGAAATCGTGCGTGCAACTGGTGGAAATAATACATATCGCCACCTTCTGATTGCGGGGTTTGATACAGATGTTGAAAAGACCTGTGATAGCAGATTTGTTATGCCTACAGATACCGTTACGGCAAATGGAACGGAAAAGTTAAGCGTATCTGTCCATTATTATACTCCAAGTATTTATTGTATTGCTACATCGGCTACCAATTCCTGGGGATTTAGCGACACATGGGGAACAGATGCGGACATTAAGGAAATGCATGATACATTGGATAAGCTGAAAAAGTTTACGAAAGATGGCTATGGTGTAATTATTGGCGAATATGGTCCACAAAGTGCTAGTAAAGATGGCGTTCCAGAGTTTATCGAGGAGGTTATGACATATGGCACGCAGTCTGGTTTTGTACCTGTTATATGGGAAGCAGGGTTATTCTATAACAGGACAACTGGAGAAATGAAATTCAAAGATGTAGCAGAAGTATTTAATAAGGTAACAGGGGCTAATGGTGTGATATCAGCGTCTGCTGGAACAACGGGAATTCAGAAAGCAGATGATGTGTCAGAAGAAAATCTGAAAAAAACTATATACCTGGGAAGGTAGTTAGACAAGGACTGATGGTTCTGCCAGTCTTGGCGGGTATGAGGTAAAAAGCTGTGATGAAGGGCTGAATGTTCAGTCAAATGTTGCATTCTGGCAGCTTTGGATTAACACAGATTGGTCAGCTATTAATAAGCCATATATAAAAATTTATATGGCGAGTGATGAGTTGAGCCAGAAGTCAGATATTCAGATGGCATATACCCCTGCTGCTGATGGAAATCCATGGCTTATGCTTAGTTCTAATAAACCAGGCGCTACAATTGTAAAGATTGAAATATTTGATGAAAAATAAAATTTTAGCGAGCAATAGGGATTGACAGTGTAATAAAAGAGGACTGCAGCCGAAATCTGGAAGAGGACGGAAGTCAGAAAAAGAGATATAACCAAGTGGGGTTAATCTGCTTGGCCATTGGAAAGCCCCTGCTCCTTCTTTGGAGAGCAGGGGCCTTCGCTATTACAATTATTTCTGGTTATTACTTAGGGCTACAAGTTCTTCTAACATTTTTGGAAGCATTTCGTCCATATTTTCATCTGTAAACTGGCAGGTTCCGACAGCTTTATGTCCACCTCCGCCATATTTCAGCATTAAGCTTCCAACATTAACATCGGAAGTGCGGTTTAAAACGCTATAGCCAACTGCTGCAGAACAACCCTTACCGCCTCTTCCAGAAACAATCCAGGCGGAAATGTTCTGTTCTGGATACATACTGTAAATCATAAAACGGTTTCCAGAGTAAATGGGGTCTACTTTTCTCAGGTCGGAAATAATCACATTTCCTTCTACGTGTGTATATTTCTTTACCATTTCCTGGAACTTTTCGCTCTGCTCATTGTATGTTTCGATTCGCTCTATCACATCCGGAAGTGCCAGGATTTCCTCAGTTGTCATTGTACGGCAGGCATCAATTAATTCTTCCATTAACTGGTAGTTTGAAATGCGGAAATTTCTCCAGCGCCCCAATCCAGTACGTGGGTCCATAATAAATCCGACCAGTACCCATCCGGTAGGATGCAGGATTTCATCAATTGTCAGATTGGCAGAATCTACCTTGTCTACCGCTTCCATCATATCATCAAATTGTGGAAACTTTTCCCTTCCCCCATAATATTCATAAATAATACGGGCGCAAGATGGGGTGATACGGCTTTCTCCTTTATATTTGCCTTCCAGCTCTTGTCTTTCCTGTTCACTGCTGTGATGGTCGAACCAAAGCCCGCAGCCCTCTACAAAAGGTACATTAGCAAGGCAGTCTTCCTCTGTGATTTCTACCAGTCCATCCTGTAAATCTTTCGGATGTGCAAACTTCCAGTGGTCGATAATGCCAGCTTCCTTTAGAAGTGCTGCGCATGCTAATCCATCAAAATCTGATCTTGTTACTAATCTCATTTCATCCTCCTATCCGCACCGATGTGCAATATATAGTCAAAACAAATCCTGTCGTTAGAATTATTATACGATATTATGTTATAAAATTCCAGAGTGTGTTTAAAAATATTACGTTTTCAAATGCGCTCTAGTTTTTTTGCTGCCAGTTTTGCAGGAGGCTTAGAAAGGATATTGCACACCGGAAGGATGCTAATAAGTACATTCAGCAGGTATAGTACTGCAATCAGCAGGATTGCCGCCCACCATGGAAAGCTCAGGTTAAGTTCCAAAGAAGGGACTGAACTGATGAAGTGGAGAATACCGCTTGTAATCAAAACAGCAGGCAATACCGTATACGAGGTGATTAAAATCATTTCCAGCAGATAGGCATGGATAATACTTCTGCTTGAGATTCCAATCAGCCGATAAACAGTCAGTTCCTCCATTCGTGAGGCTACATTCGACTTAATGGTAAAATAGATTGCAAAAAGTGCCAGGAATGCAGCGGCAATCGCAATCAGGTTTCGGCTATTGACACTTTCTCTGCGGGCTTCTTCAAATTCGTTAAGTTGTTCCTGCTGATGGCTTACTGCTTGCAGGATAAAAATATCTGCATATTCTTTTGCGTATTTTTTTAAATCTTTGATTGCCTGTTCCGTCTGTTCCGTATACAGGTTGTAACTTTTTGAAGACAATATGTAATCGTTTCTGATTTGCAGACAGTCCGCATCATTTAAAACATAGTCTACATTGAGTGCCTCTGGAAAGTAGCCAGCTATCTGGTAACTTCTTTCGTTTTTCATGGTAATGCTTTTGATCTCACGGCGTTTATAATCAATTTCCTCGGAATCGTTGACTAACACCTCCCCATTTTTCAGGGAAATGTCATCGTATTTTCCAGGATATTCTGTGCGGAGTTCCTCAAGGCTGGCAATCCGGTAGCTGTTCATGGTCAGTCCCAGGGCTTTATTCTGGCTCATATAGATATCGGGCTCTCCTTTATCGCAGATACCGACAATCTGGAAGCTTTTTCTTTTAAAAGTCCTACTACTGTAAATTTATTATGGTAATAATTCTGTTCTCCCATAATATTTTCCGCTGTAAAATAGATTTCTTTTTCTTTGTTTAACAGGTTTTTATCATTAGAATACAGAACAATTTCTAACCGTTTTTCTGGCATTCGCCCTGCCGCCAGGCTATTTTCACTGATACAGGTGGCAGATTTCATAAATTTATTCTTTTTATCAAAAACAACGGACTTGTCAGAAGGTATTTCGCTTACTTCTTCCTCTTCAAAGTAAAATTCACCATTTGACATTACATAGCTGCCATAGGGATCGTCGCTGTCAAGTCCATAGGTAAAATGATAATCCTTTCCTTCTTCACAATAGTAGTTAATGTCGTTGACATAATCGTATTGGTCAACAGCTACAACATTTCGAACAGACTGTATTTCTTTTATATCATTTGCCGTGATTTCCGTTCCGTCTATATGCCGCACTGACAGTCGGCTGTCATTTTTTTGATAAAAAATCTCTTTATTATAATCTTTTGTGCTTGTGTCATCTGCATTTTTAAATAATTGACCAATAAAAATGAAAGAGGTGGCAGCGGTAATCAGAAAAAAGATTCGGAACAGAAACGCTCGTCCAAGCTGTGTTTTATGGTTCATGGAAGCAAATTTTTCTGCCACATGCCTTTGGAAACTATGTTGTTTTGAAAGTTCTGTTTTTTTTGCCTCTGTTTCGCTTTTAATGATACTTTCTGGCGTTGTGTCTGTTTTCTCTTTTTCCAAAACATCATTTACTCTGACATCTGCTACTACTTCTCCGTCATGCAGGCGAATTTTCCTTGTTACATAAGGTTCTGCCTGTTCATAATTATGTGTTACCATAATAATAAGTCTGTCAGCAGAAAGTTCTTTTAGCAGGGAAACAATTTGTTCGCCCGTCTCGCTGTCCAGATTTCCGGTCGGCTCGTCTGCTACGATAATGGAGGTTTCCTTTGCTAACGCTCTTGCGATAGAAAGGCACTGTTCCTGTCATATTCTTTATTATTCTGTTATTAATAATAATCTTTTGCTCTTTTTTCTTTTCCGCCATGTTTGGAGTTATAGCTGGAAACTACTGCGCGGATTCCCTTTGGTGTCATGTATGGCAGCATAAAAGAAGTGTATTCCCAGTTTCCGGTCGACTGCATAATCATCAAAGCATGACTGTCAAGTTCACCACTGGTAAGAGCATGGGAAGGCTTCTTTTTTCGTGCATTATTTACTTTCTTTTTTGTAAATTTTATTTTTTTTCCGGTTTCCATATCAACAGCGCCTGCCCATTCAGAATTACGGGAAGCAGGAATGAGCTTTTTAACTCCCTGTTCTGTCATATATGGAACAAAAAATTTTACCCATTCCCACATCCAGGTTTTATTTGTCAGTGCCAGTGCCATTTTATCTGCCTGTGCAGCGGTGATTTTATCACTTTTACTTCGTGTTTTGCCTGCTTTTGCCTGTTTTAGTGTGCCTGTCTTTGAAATAGCTGTATCTGCCGCATCATTTGCGCCTGCTGCATAACTTCCGGTAAACAGGCTTGTCACCATAATTGCTGCGGTCAAAACAGTGAGTAATATTTTTTTCAAAAATATATTTTTTCCTCTATTCTCATTCATAATTGTTTCCATCCTTTCTTTTAATAGTTTTTTATCTTCGCTTAAGGTAAGCGAAGCAAGTTGCTCCTTTAAGACACCCTTTGATGCCATAGCGTTTAGCAAGGTGGCTGCATATTCCTGGCGCTGTTCTTTTGTCTGTAGGCGGCTTATCACAGCCTCATCACATGACAGTTCACACAACTGGTTTATCCTTCGTACAGCAAGATAAAGCAGCGGGTTAAACCAGTGAATGCAAAGAACAATCTGTACAACCCACTTGTAATAAATATCCTTTCGCTTATAATGTACCAGTTCATGTAATATGGTGTAATGAAACTCTTTTTCTGGCAGGTTTCCATCTGGCAATACAATGCAGGGATGGAAAAAACCGATTAACATTGGAGAAGAAATAAGAGGATTGATCCTTAAATCGATAGCTTTATGTATTTTTAAAACGGTTTCTTCCTTAGAAAGAGCTTCCAAATATGTTATATCATCAACTGATATACTGCCCGCTTTGATAAAACGCATAAAGCTTTGATATATGGTAACCTTGCGCAGAAGCAAAAGTAATGCCATAAACAGCCAGAAGACAGCAAAATACATTCCAAGTTCTGTAATTGCTTTCCCAATACTGTTCTGCAGCTTTTCTGTCATTCTGGTTTCTTCTTCCATATTTTCTGAAATTTCTGCTTTTTCTGCTTCCTTTTCCGAAGAAGAAGCTCCGGCAACCTGCCGCTGTTGTGCCTTTTGTTCCAAAGAGCTGCCGGAAATATTTATTTTGCCAGAATCGGTGTTCTGCGCTTTTATAGAGTCATACAGCCATTCTCCCAGACTTCCAATCAGATTTTTCTCTGGGGAAAAGGGTAGCAAAAGCCTGATAATTACGACAATCCAAATATAATACTGCCACTGGCTGCTGACTTTTTTACGAAGGAAAAGGCAGAGGAAAGAAACCAATAGAATCATTAGTCCGCCTGACAATGACAGGGAAAGCAAAACAGAAAATATCGTTTCTGCCATTTACTTCACCTCCAGTATTTTTTTCAATTCATCATACTCTGCTTCTGTCAGCATATCATTTTCAACTAATCGATTGATCAGGCCTGAAACATTTCCCTGATAAATCTTGTCTACAAAGTTTCTGGTTTGGGTGGATTGAAACTTATGTTCTGTTACAAGAGACACATATTCATTTTTTCGTCCGCATTTATTTGCCTTTAAATACCCTTTTTCCATCAGTCGGGATAACAGGGTAATCAGAGTATTTTTCTGCCAATATATTCCGTTTTCCTGCAATGCCTCCATAATTTGTGCAAATAATAAAGGGGAACCCTTTTTCCAGACAACCTTCATGATTTCCAGTTCTGCATCAGATATTTTTTTATTTTCTGTCAAATCATTCCTCCCTTCTTTTTTGAATGACAACCTGTCGTCCTTGTTATGATAACACTCTGTCATATAAAAGTCAAGCGCTTTTGTTCCCCACCTTAGAAACTGCAGAAAGTTACTATTCACGGCTGGTTTTGCAGCGCCAGACGGCATAGCCGGATGGTTTTTCGCATGATGTTTAGAATAGCCGTGAATAGTAACGAAAAATTGGGAAACCGTTTTCTTGTGGTCTGGTGATACCCGAAAATATGTGCTATGATATTGAATGTGCTAAAATATGGCACGGAGAATGTGTGTTGTCTAAATAAGTGTTGTAATGGTTATATAAAACATAAACGAACGATGTTTCGTTTATGGGAATGGAGTAAATTATGGAGCAATTAAGTCTGTTTGATAGCAGAGAGGAAACGGCGCCTCTTGCAAGCCGGATAAGACCAGATACTTTAAAGGATTATGTGGGACAGAAGCATTTGATTGGTGAGGGGAAGATTTTACGCCGCTTAATTGAAAAGGATCAGATTTCTTCTATGATTTTCTGGGGACCTCCCGGAGTTGGTAAGACGACACTGGCGAGAATTATTGCGGATTGTACAAAAGCGCAATTTAGGGAGTTTAGCGCAGTAAGCAGTGGGATTAAAGAAATTAAAGAAGTAATGGAACAGGCGGAACAAAACCGGAAAATGGGAATCCGTACACTGCTTTTTGCGGATGAGATTCATCGTTTCAATAAAGCACAGCAGGATGCCTTTCTTCCTTTTGTGGAGAAAGGGAGTATTATTTTGGTAGGGGCAACAACGGAAAATCCGTCGTTTGAGATTAATTCGGCGTTATTATCCCGCTGTAAAGTGTTTATTTTAAAAGCATTGGAAGAGGAGGATTTAAAAGAGCTGCTGGAACATGCTTTAAAGAGTCCAAAGGGGTTGGGAAATATGCAGATTGCGATTGAGGATTCACTTTTACTGGCGATTGCCCGGTTTGCAAATGGAGACGCAAGGACAGCTTTGAACACATTGGAAATGGCAGTATTTAATGGAAAAATGAATGAAGATGCCGTTTTGTGTGTGGACGAGGAGGTTTTGTTTCAGTGTACGAATCGGCGTTCTCTTCTTTATGACAAAAAAGGCGAGGAACATTATAATTTGATTTCAGCTTTGCACAAATCGATGAGAAACAGTGATCCAGATGCAGCGGTATATTGGATGTACCGTATGTTAGATGGTGGGGAAGACCCATTATATATTGCAAGAAGGTTGGTAAGATTTGCCAGCGAAGATGTGGGAATGGCAGATTCTAATGCATTGCAGGTAGCGATAGCAGTTTTTCAGGCATGTCATTTTCTGGGAATGCCAGAGTGTGATGTACATCTGGCGCATGCTGTTGTCTATCTTTCTATGGCGCCCAAATCGAATGCGCTTTATCAGGCATGTGAAGCTTGTAAAGTAGATATAAAAGAGCTTCCCGCAGAGCCGGTTCCGTTGCAGATTTGTAATGCACCAACTAATTTGATGAAAGAATTGGATTATGGCAAGGGATATATTTATGCGCATGATACAGAGGAAAAAGTAGCGAAAATGGATTGCCTGCCAGAAACGCTGACAGGAAGGCGGTATTACCGGCCTACAGAACAGGGGAGGGAAAAGCAAGTGAAGGAACGTCTGGAAGAAATTTTAAAATGGAAAGAAGGGGCTGTGCAATAAAGAATTTTTAAACACGCTTTAGACTGGAAAAAGTATATTTGCATGGGTTCTTCATCCAGGTTATAGATTTTGGCATTCTGCATGGACAGCAGAAATGGGAAATGTGTCGCAATGATAAACTGGCACCCAGAAAATCGGACACATTCTTCTATAAATTGTACTAATTCTTGCTGTCGTTTTGGTGACAGGCTGTTACTGGTAACGGAGTGAACAGTAACCCTTTTGTTATCTGTTCCTTCATTTAGGTTACGGATATGATAGACAAGTTATTTTGTATATGTTATAATTTGATATCATATGTTACTATTTGCGGCTGCTTTTAGAAAATAATCAAACTCGCAGTGCTTGTACGTAAGAGGGTGATTATTTTCTAAAAGCAGCGTGAATAGTAACTATCATATACGAATTATGTAAATTTATGACGATGTATTGATGTAAATTACAGTGAAATATGATATATTATATATTCATGCTAAGTGTAGAAGGGAATTTGTATGCCATGCTATGTAATGTAATATATCTAAATGCACAAATGAAAGACAGGGTGATGCCTATGAAATTAACAAGAGAGAAAATGGAAGAGATCGAAAAAATCACCAATAATATTACCAATAAAATAGATTTCACTAATACATGTGCTGTTGATATTACACCTATAGTTGAAGGTGACGGTTTTCAAGTAATTCCCATGAAAATGAATATTGATATTACTGGGTCATTATATGTTGATGATAATAATAAAAAAAATGGTAAGATTATTACTGTAAATACTCAATTTACTTCAAATGGGTATGAAGAAGATATCATATTAAAGAAAAGTCGATTTGTGACAGCTCATGAATATGGGCATTATGTACTTCATAAGAAAGAAGGAGTTCCTATGTTTGCTCATCGTGATACAGAACATAAAACTGATTATAATGAGTTGGAGGCGGATTATTTTGCAAGAAGTATATTGATGCCAATAGATATATTTAAAATATATTATCAGATTTCAATGGAAAAGACGCAAAATGATATTGAATATACAACATTGTTACTTTCCAAGGTCTTTGTAGTTACAATTAATAAAATAAAAGCAAGAATACATGATATGGACGTATTGGAGATGTGTAATGGGTAGGACAGAGAAGATTTCTAATTTCGCAAGTGATATACTTTCTACATTGATAGATGGTACTGAAAAAGTCAAAACAATTAAACTAAAACAGGATTCTCATAAATTTAGTGATTCTGTAGAAACGCAATTAATGAGAAGAGACATTGAATATACAGAACTGTTGAACCATTTTGTAAATATATCTAAAACTAGAAATATTATTCGAGAATGGGCAAAATGGATAACCTCTATATGTATTCTGCTGACATCTGGGATTTTGCTATATATATTCTATTGTATTATTAACAGAATTTTACAAGAGGAAGAAACTAAACAAATTTTAGATGCTATTCCATTATTGATAACAAGTATTGTTAGTTTTATTTCTGTAGTGATAGCGGTGCCCTTAACAATGTTAAAGTATTTATTCAGTAATAAAGAAGATGACTATATTACTCAAATTATACTACATACACAAGATCATGATACAAGTGGAAGACAGTGGACATTAGATTATAGTAACCAGGACAAACAAATTATTCATTCAAATATTGAGGAGCATGAAAAGAGCAGCTAGTGTGAAATATTTCCTGCTCTTTTTCTATGCAAAAAATTGCAATACAAGGGGGCACAATGACCAAATTCGAGGATTTTTGGCATGTTTTATGCCAAAAGTACGAGTTTTGTGGCGCCATTTTGCATGAATTTTGCAAAATGTGTGCATACAGCGTTGAAAACGCTGCTGTTACTGGTAACGGAGTGAACAGTAACACTTTATATCAAATAAGATAGAAAAATTTTCAATTTCCTATTTACAATGTGGTAGTTTTGTGATAAGATTATGTCAAATGTAAGGTATGCTATTTATAGCAGATGCATTTTTCCCCTTTTGTTACGAAATAGAAATCAGAAAAAAACCGTTCCTGATTGTGGGAACGGTTCTTTTTTGTTTTGGGGAACCTGGTATAGGTACGAATGTAAAGAATGGGAGACATAGAATGACTTTTGAAGAATTATGTTTAGACCCGCGGATATTGCGGGCAGTTACAGAGATGGGGTTTGAGCAGGCAAGTCCAATTCAGGCAAAATCAATTCCGATTGCGATAGAAGGGCGGGATATGATTGGGCAGGCGCAGACTGGAACAGGAAAAACGGCTGCTTTTGGGATTCCGCTTTTGCAGAGAGTAGATCCGCATAACAAGAAATTACAGGCAATTATTTTATGTCCAACCAGAGAGTTGGCAATTCAGTCAGCAGATGAGGTTCGCAGGCTGGCAAAGTTTATGCATGGAATCAAGGTACTTCCGGTATATGGAGGACAGGAGATTTCCAAACAGATTCGTTCTTTAAAGGGCGGTGTCCAGGTGATTATTGGCACGCCGGGAAGAGTGATTGACCACATCAACCGTCATACGCTAAAGCTAGAGCAGGTTGGGGCGATTGTTTTGGACGAAGCGGATGAAATGTTAAATATGGGATTTCGTGAAGATATTGAAACAGTATTGGAAAAACTTCCCAATGAACATCAGACGCTTTTGTTTTCGGCGACGATGCCAAAGCCGATTTTGGAGATTGCCAGAAACTATCTGACGGAGCCAGAAACGGTCAAGGTGATAAAAAAGGAACTGACCGTACCGAAAATTGATCAGTTTTATTATGAGGTAAATCCACGCAAAAAGAGCGAGGTGCTGTCTCGGCTGCTGGATATGTATGACCCGGAGCTTTCTCTTGTTTTCTGCAATACGAAACGGAAAGTAGATGAGTTGGTAGAGGATTTAAAAGGAAGAGGATATTTTGCGGAGGGGCTGCATGGTGACATGAAGCAGTCGCAAAGAGACCGAGTAATGAATGGTTTTCGCAATGGCAGGACAGATATTTTGGTTGCGACAGACGTAGCGGCACGTGGAATTGATGTAGATGATGTAGAGGCTGTTTTTAATTATGATGTACCGCAGGATGATGAATATTATGTTCACAGAATTGGAAGAACGGGGCGTGCTGGGAGGAGCGGGCGTGCTTTTACTTTAGTTGTGGGCAGGGAAATTTATAAATTAAAGGACATTCAGCGTTATTGCAAGACAAAAATCAAACGTCAGCCAATTCCGTCAATAGATGATATTACAGATATTAAGGCAGAAAAGGTGTTGGAAAAGGCGGGTAGTCTGATTGAGAGTGAAAATCTTGGCAAGTTGATTGATATTCTGGAGGATCATCTGGATGATAAAGATTATTCTTCTCTGGAGATGGCGGCTGCGCTTGTTATGATGCAGATGGGAGAAAATGCGGTTCCAGAATTGGAGAAAGAAGATTTTGGAGATACTGGGGCAGAACCTGGCATGGTGCGCCTGTTTATTAACATAGGAAAGAAACACAGAGTCCGTATTGGCGATATTCTTGGGGCAGTCGCAGGAGAGTCAGGTATGGAAGGGGAGCTCGTGGGGGCAATTGATATGTATGACAGCTATACCTTTGTGGAGGTGCCAAGGGAGTATGCCGCAGAAGTAATTGATGCAATGAAGCATGCTAAAATTAAAGGGAAATCGGTAAATATAGAACCGGCAAACCATAAATAGCCAGACGCTGCGCCCTTGAAGAAATATCCTGTGCAATCTTGATCGGGTCACTATTCATGGCTGGTTTTTTATAGTTTTAAAAAAATACTATTGACGAATGTATTGCCATGCGTTATAGTATAAAGGCAGGTCTGGTATGCAAAGCATATCAGTAAAAATAATATAGGGAACTCTTATTCAGAGTGGTGGAGAGTGAAGGCTCTGTGAAACCACGGCAACCCCTGTAAAGCAGGAAGGTGCCAATCTCAGCGAGAAATCGATCAATAAGAGGAGTGAAGTTGGTATTTCAATCCGTTTTATTGAGCAGAGTTTCAATAGAACGGATTTTTTTGTGAAAGAAACTGCTCCTTAAATGAATGAGAACCCCAGTGACTACAGGCCGTGGTGCGGACGGCAGAAAGAGGAGGAAATCATGGAGAAACATTTATTTACGTCAGAATCAGTAACAGAAGGGCATCCAGATAAAATCTGTGACAATATATCAGATGCGATTCTGGATGCGTTAATGGCACAGGACCCAATGAGCCGTGTGGCATGTGAGACGACGATTACCACTAATTTTGTTATGGTAATGGGAGAAATTACAACAAAGGCAAGTGTTGATTATGAAAAGATTGTCCGTGAGACAATTCGGGAAATTGGCTATGATAGTGACGAAAAGGGATTTAACTGTGATACTTGTGAAGTTAAAATCCTGCTTGACAATCAGTCAGTAGATATTGCAAGAGGTGTGGACAAAGCGCTGGAAGCAAGAGAAAATACAATGTCTGATGAAGAGATTGAGGCGATTGGTGCCGGTGACCAAGGAATGATGTTTGGTTACGCTACAGATGAGACCGAAGAATATATGCCATATCCGATTGCGCTGGCACACAAGCTTACAAAGAAGCTGACGGAGGTTCGCAAAAATGGTACACTGCCATATCTGCGTGCAGATGGAAAAAGCCAGGTGACGGTAGAATATGACGAGAATGATAAACCGATTCATATCAATGCCGTTGTTATTTCTTCCCAGCATGCAGCAGAAGTGACACAGGAGAAAATTCATGAGGATATTCGCAGGCATGTTATTGATACTGTATTACCACAGGAGTTAGTGGATGAAAATACGAAAGTATTTATCAATCCAACAGGACGTTTTGTGATCGGCGGGCCAAATGGGGACAGCGGTTTGACAGGGCGTAAGATTATTGTGGATACATACGGTGGATATGCGCGTCATGGTGGCGGAGCATTTTCTGGAAAGGATTGCACTAAAGTGGACAGAAGCGCCGCATATGCAGCACGGTATGTCGCTAAAAATGTTGTGGCAGCAGGACTTGCAAAGAGATGTGAGATTCAGTTGTCCTATGCAATTGGTGTGGCACAACCTACTTCTGTTATGGTTGATACTTTTGGCACTGGAAAGCTTTCTGAAAGTAAACTGGAAGAAATTATCCGGGAAAATTTTGATCTCCGTCCGGCAGGAATCATTAAGATGTTAGATCTTCGCCGTCCGATTTATAGGCAGACGGCAGCTTATGGCCATCTGGGAAGAACGGATTTGGATCTGCCATGGGAAAAACTTGATAAGGTAGAACTTTTGAAGAAATATGCATAAGAGGTACAGCATAACTAGATAGTTATATGCATGATGTTTCGTTGATTCTCGCAAAGCAATAAAGCAAGCGGGCATACAGCGTTGAAAACGCTAATGTTACTGGTAACGGAGTGGACAGTAACCATTCGTTTACTATAAAATAACTTGGGCAAGTAATTTGTTCAAGTTATTTTTTTATGGTAAAATATTACTGTTCACAGCAATTTCCAGAAAAAACAGAGTTGTTGTGCTGATAACGACCTGTGCCGCAGGCAGAGGAGAGTCTGTTGTATGGGAGGATGAATAGATGGAGAAGAGAGAATGATGGAATTACCAAAAGATGTTGAATGGATTATAGAAACGCTGGAAAATGCAGGCTACGAGGCATATGTGGTAGGTGGCTGTGTGCGTGATATGGTATTAAAAAGGATTCCACAGGACTGGGACATTACGACATCTGCCAGGCCGCAGGAGGTCAAGGCTTTATTTCTAAGAACCATTGATACAGGGATTGCACATGGAACTGTGACAGTGATGAAAAACCATATCGGCTATGAGGTGACAACATATCGGATTGATGGGGAATATGAGGATAGCCGCCATCCCAAAAGTGTGGAATTTACAGATAATTTACTTTTAGATTTGGAGCGGCGGGATTTTACGATTAATGCTATGGCGTATAATCATACAAGGGGATTTGTGGATGCGTTTTCAGGGGTTCAGGATATTGAAAATCATATGATACGTTGTGTGGGGGATGCCAGGACAAGGTTTGACGAGGATGCGCTCAGAATGCTCCGTGCTGTCCGTTTTTCGGGACAGTTAGGGTTTACGATTGAAGAAAAGACGTTACAGGCAATAAAGGAGAAGGCAGGAGATTTAAGCCATATTAGTGCGGAGAGGATTCGAACAGAGTTAGTAAAGCTTCTGACAGCAAAAGACGCAGTGCAGCTTCGAGTGGCATATCAGGCTGGGATGACAAAGATTTTTTTTGCAGAGTTTGACAGGATGATGGAGTTAGAGCAGAAAAACCCTCATCATATTTATACAGTCGGGGAACATACGATTCACGGCATTGAGGTGATGAATTTCTTTTGGGGAAAGTATACCGTGGATTTTGACAGCAGCCTGATTCCAGAGGAAATTACCATTTTGGCAAAAAAACTGCGCTCTGGCATGACAGAAAAAGAGCATAGAATTCTTTGTACGGCAATGTTGTTTCACGATATTGGAAAGCCCGATACAATGGTGGTGGACAAAGAGGGGATTGGTCACTTTCATGGTCATCAGAAGGCAGGAGAAAAGATTGCAGGCAGGGTTTTAAAACGGCTTACTTTCGATAATGAGACAATTTCTTTGGTAAAGCATTTGATTTTATGGCATGACTACCGTTTTACAGAAAGCTTGAAAGCGATGCGGCATGCGATTGCAAAGATTGGAAAAGAGAATATGCCATATTTATTTCTGGTGCAGTTAAGTGATATTTTATCACAAAATCCAGAAACTTTTGAGGAAAAGCTGCAGAGGGTGTCCTGTGCAGTAGGACTGTGGGAGGAAATCATAGCCTCTGAGGCGGCGTTGGAGTTAAAGGATTTAAAAATTTCAGGAAAAGATTTAATTCAAGCAGGAATTTCGCCGGGGCCGAAACTTGGCAGAATATTAAAAGATGCTTTGGAGTATGTGCTGGAAGAACCCGAGTGCAATCAAAAAGAATTACTTATGGATTGGATAGGAAAAAATTTCTTGTAACAGCGGAAAGAATGCGATACAATAAGAAGATATAATGTAAAATCTGCTGATGTGCAGAGAGTGGAGGGATGTATGGATCTTAATGTTCGTCTGGCTCAAATGTCGAAGCCATTAAAGACACAATTTTATATTGACAATCTTGCGATGATTTTTAATCCGCAGGCATTGTTTAGCGATGGGACACAGATGTACCGCAATCCGGTAGATCCGAAAGAGAATGAATATGTTACAATCCGTTTTCGTGCGGGTAGGGAGAATCTGGATGAGGTCTATTTGATATATGACGGGGAACGCTGCAAAATGAGAAAAATATCAAATGACAGAATGTTTGATTATTACGAAAGCAGCATACAGCTTGGTACAGAACGCATGGAATACTATTTTGAAATACATTGTGGCACATTTGTCTGCTATTACAATTCCATGGGTGTTTGTGACAATGTAGAGAATTATTATAATTTTTGGATTACCCCTTCCTTTTCTACGCCGGATTGGGCAAAGGGGGCAATTTTCTATCAGATTTATATAGACCGATTTTACAATGGAGACCGGGGCAATGATGTAGAGGATGATGAATATTTTTATATTGGGGAAGGTACAACAAGAGTAAAGGATTGGAATAAATATCCAGCGGAAATGGGTGTCAGGGAGTTTTATGGCGGTGATATTACAGGCGTTATGAAAAAACTGGACTATCTGCAGGATTTGGGGGTGGAGGTAATCTATCTGAATCCGGTATTTGTATCTCCATCAAACCATAAATATGATATTCAGGACTATGATTATATTGACCCTCATATTGGAAGGATTGTAAAGGATGAAGGGGAGCTGTTAAAACGTGGAGAGCATGGGGAGCTCTTATATGATGCAAAGCATCCGAACAAAAGAGCAACCCGTTATATCTGCCGTGTGACAGATAAGGAAAATCTGGAGGCAAGTAATCAGCTTTTTATTGAGTTTGTGGAAGAAGTACATCGCCGTGGCATGAGGGTGATTCTGGATGGTGTTTTTAACCACTGTGGCTCTTTTAATAAATGGCTTGACAGGGAATGTATTTATGAAGAGGCTCCGGGATATGCCAAAGGAGCGTTTGTATCAGCAGAAAGCCCATACCACAGCTATTTTAAGTTTTTGGAAAATACATGGCCATATAATACGGATTATGATGGATGGTGGGGGCATGATACGCTTCCAAAGCTAAATTATGAAGATTCAAGAGAACTGTTTGAGTATGTCCTTGAGATTGGCAGGAAATGGGTTTCTCCTCCATTTAATGTAGATGGCTGGCGTCTTGACGTGGCGGCAGATTTAGGGCATTCAGATGAATATAACCATTATTTCTGGAGAGAGTTCCGAAAGGCTGTCAAGGAAGCCAATCCGAATGCGATTATACTGGCAGAGCATTATGGGGATCCAACCTCCTGGCTGCAGGGAGACCAGTGGGATACGGTTATGAATTATGATGCTTTTATGGAGCCGATTACATGGTTTTTGACGGGGGTGGAGAAACATAGTGATGAGTATCGTGGGGATTTAAAAGGAAATGCAGATGCTTTCTTTGGCTCTATGCGCCATGCGATGACAAGATTTTGTACGCAGTCATTGCAGGTTGCTATGAATGAGCTTTCGAACCATGACCACTCCCGTTTCCTGACCAGAACCAACAGCCGGGTAGGAAGAACGAACTCCTGTGGCCCGGAAGCGGCAAATGAAGGGGTAGATAAGACTGTTTTCCGACTGGGAGTTATGATTCAGATGATGTGGCCAGGGGCGCCTACTATATATTATGGTGATGAGGCCGGGCTGTGTGGTTGGACAGATCCCGACAATCGCCGTGCCTATCCATGGGGGCATGAGGATATGGATTTGATTGATTACCATAAAGCGTTGATTCGGCTTCACAAGGAGTATCAGGTAATCAGGACAGGATCGATTTTGTTCCTTTTGGGAGAGTATAACCTGATTAGTTTTGGGCGTTTTGATGAAGACGATAAAATCGTGGTAGTTATTAACCGTGGAGAGGAAGAACGTCAGGTGAATATTCCTGTCTGGCGTCTTGGGGTGGCTTACCAGACAAGGATGGCAAGGCTGTTTATTACAAATCGTGAGGGATATTCCGATGAAATGAAGATGTATGAAGTGGATAACGGGATCATTCATGTGATTTGTCCACCGGTATCTGGTATTGTCATCAAAGATATTGGTGACGCATACTAAATAGGATTTGCAGTGAAATAATATAAGTTTGTAAACGATAGATTAAAGAGTAAGGAACTGTAAATAAATTAAATGAACAAGTTGCGAAGAATGTTTTAACAGTTCCGAAATGAGGGGATACGAATGAAAAAATTTATGAAGCAGATGCAGGAAAAGGGGCTGCTTGTAAAAGGGGCGGCTGTCATTGCATTTGTATTTGGGGTTGTTATTTTTGCTTTTATTGCACAAAAGAGCATTCCTGTCGGGGCAGGATTGCAGTTGCCGGCATCGGAAAAAAAGGGATTGCAGAAAGCTTCGACTCCTGCGCCTTCTGTTATGGCAGTACCAGATAAAGCGGAGGAAACGGATGGAGCAAAGCAGCAGGTAAAAGGGGCTTCGGCAAAAGAGTTAGAGGAAGATGAAACGGTACATCTTGGTTTTGCTGGGGATATCTGCCTTGATGATACGTGTGCGGTTATGCGCCATATGAAGGAAAAAGGTGGATTTTCTAAAGTAATCAGTAAAAAGCTGGTTCAGAAGATGCGGGGTTATGACTGTATGGTAATCAATAATGAATTCAGTGTCAGCAAAAGAGGAGCGCCGATGGAAGGCAAAGCATATACGTTCCGCAGTCATCCGTCCAATCTTAAATATTTGAAATATCTGGGGGTAGATGTAGTAGGACTTGCTAATAACCATATTTATGATTATGGAGAAGATGCTTTTTTGGATACTCTTAAGTACTTAAAAAATGCTGGTTTCCAGACTGTGGGGGCAGGAAAAAATAAAAAGGAGGCAAAAGAACCTGTATACCTTACAATGAAAAATAAAAAGATTGCAATTGTGGCGGCAACCAGAGCTGAAAAATACATTCTGACTCCAGAGGCAGGGAAGAACAGTCCGGGTGTTTTTCGGACATATCAGGATAAGGCGTATGTAAAAGAAATCAAAAAAGCTGCAAAAAAGGCAGATTATGTGATTGCTTATGTGCATTGGGGAACAGAATATAGTACAGAACTGGAGGATGCGCAGAAGACGCAGGCAAGAGGTTATATCAATGCTGGCGCCGACGTTGTAGTAGGGGCGCACACACATTGCCTGCAGGGAATGGAATGGTATAAAGGTGTTCCGATTTTTTACAGCCTTGGCAATTTCTGGTTTAATGAGCGGACGCTTTATACAACCGTTTTGGAAATTGATATCACAAAGGAAGGAAGGCTTAGCGCCAAGATGCTTCCATGCCTGCAAAAAGGTAAAGAAACACGTCTTTTGTCAAAAAAGAAACAAAAACAGAAATTTGCCAATTATGTCAATTCAATTTCTGTTAATGGCAGATTAGATGAAGAGGGCAATGTACATAAAAAGTAGTTTTTTAAATACGAAAAGGTCACTGGCGAAAACAAGCCAGTGACCTTTTATATCGTTAAGATTACAACCGGAATTTATCTGTTGCATTATTTAGTTGGTCAACGATTTTACCGGAATCCTGTAAGGATGTATTTACAGAATCTGACGTAGCTACTACGTTAGTAATGCGGTCCGCTATATTTGCGGTTCCGATGGCGCTTTCTTTGGCGGCTTGTGAAATTCCCTCAATAGAATCTGTGATATTCCCGATAGATGCCAGAAGTTCTTCAGAAATCGCACTGAAATCTGCCACAAGAAAATCAATTTCTTTTGCATCCTCGTTATAATCATTTGAAATGGAATCAAAAAGACGGATACTGTCCATAACCTGTTTATCAATAAAGGATAACAATGCTTCGGAATCTTTTGCAAGGATATTAACAGAGCTGCTTACCTGCTCGGTCACTTTTTTGATGTTTTCTGTACTTTCCTGTGATGCTTCTGCAAGTTTTCTGATTTCATCCGCAACAACAGCAAATCCTTTTCCGGCTTCTCCGGCTCTTGCTGCTTCAATGCTTGCATTAAGTGATAAAAGATTTGTCTGAGAGGTTATTTCCATAATGGATTCTGCCAGGGTAGAAATTTCTGAAACGACCTGTACTTTATTAAGAGAATCGTTCAGGCTATCTTTGATAGAATCTTTTTGCTTTAACAGATTGTCCTTTGTTTCAGTAGTGGATGCTTTGGCATTAGCAGCCTTTTTGTAGATATCCTGTGCGCGTTCAGCACCTTCCTGCGCACGTTCAGCGACATTTTTAGCGGCAGATTCAATTTCTCTTGTCATTTCATTGATATTGCCGGATGCTGCAGAAGTTTCCTCCATAGAAGCAGAAAGCTGTATTGTTGTTGAGGATACATCGTCAATTTCGCTGTTCAGAGTATCCATATTGGCTTGTATCCCATGCATACTTTTGGTAATCTGGCTGGTCTGTTTCTTCACGTCATTAATAAGTACCCCAATATCAGTGCGCATTTTTTCGGCTATATTGATAAGTATGCCAAAATCATCTTTGCGTTTTAACAGAGCCTGGTCTGCATGGATTGAAAAATCACCTTCAGACATATTTTTCATATCAAGCCCTATTGCTTTTAATGGTTTTGTTATGTTCATAATCATAAATGTAAGAAAAAGATTGGTTACGATAGCGAAAGCAATGCAGACCGCCAGAAAAATCCGTGTTTTTTTGCTAGTGTACTGGTCGGCTTCTTTTTTAGAAGCTGCGATTTGTTCATCAATGTTGTCTATGTAGTTGCCCGTTCCAACTACCCAGTCAAATGGCTCATAATACTGAGTATATGCTCTTTTCGGTTTTGGTTCGGTCTCACCTTCTTTTGGATACTGGTAGTTACTGAAATAACTTCCTTTTTCTACGGCATTTGTAATGAAATCTTTCACCATTTCAAAACCTGTGGCATCCTTTGTGTCTAAACGGTTTGTTCCTTCTGTCTCGCTTCCAAGCAGTACGACATTTATGCCGTCTGATTGGTCAACCCAGAAATAGCCGTCAGAGCCATACCTTAAACTGCGGATTTTATCTGCAGCGAGTTTCATTCCTTCTTCTTTTGAATAAATGCCTGCCTGGATGTCTGCGTTATAACTGTCAAGAAGTGTAATGACCAGTTCAACTTCATTTTGAATGTTGTTGTCATAATCAGCCCGTATATTTTCCTCTTCACCTTTTATTGTCTGTTTTTCAATCGCATTCATATTGTCGATAGAAAAGAAGATGCTAAATAAGATGAAGGCTAATATAGAAAGTCCAATAAGTGACATTTTTGTTGTTACCTTTAGGTTTTTCATAGTAAGGCTCTCCTTTTACCTGTTGTACATCTGTTAACATTGCAACTTTGTTACGGTATATCTTATATAGAATTTTATCATGAATGTCTAAGAAATACAATGTAATTTTGTAAGTTATAGAAAAAAGCGTAGGCGATGGGTTGCTATTCGCACATTGACCAAATTCGAGGATTTTTGAAGTGATATCATGTATTTAATATTTTTCCCACTAAATTGATATACGCCATAGAAAAAAAGAAATAAAATTAGGAAAAGCTAAAAGAAGGGGATGTGTTATGAAGAAAAAATTAGGAGCAGTATTTTTGTCAATGGCAATGGTTGTTTCATTACTGAGTGGCTGCCAGAAAAAGAATGCAGCAGATAGTGATGGTGTAAAAATTTATTATGCTGCGATAGAAAGTGGCGATTACTATGAAGGATGGGCAAGCCAGCTGCAGGAACAGGCGAAGAAGCAAGGTTCTGAATTTGATGTAGGCTATGCGGAAAATTCTGTGGAAACGCAGGATGCCCAGGTAAAGAGTGCTGTATCCGACGGTTGCAATGTATTTTTGTGCGGGTTGGTTTCTGCGGATATTGCAACAGAAATCAAGGCGGCTGCAGCGGATGTGCCGATTGTATTTATCAATCAGGCGCCAGATGACGGACAGTTGGAGAAAGACCGTTATGTTTATGTGGCATCTGATGAATATATGGCAGGCCAATATCAGGCGGAGTATATATTAGAGAAGTTTGGAAGCAAAGATGAAATTAATGTTGCAATCTTAAAAGGGCCAAAAGGAGCCTCTGGAACTGTTGGCAGGACAAATGGACTGAAGCAGACGTTAAAAGCAAGTGGGAAAAAGATTAACTATGTATTTGAAGACAATGCAGATTGGAGTGCGGATAAGGCTAAAGAAATGATGGATATGCTTTTAAAGACAGGCAGGACGGTTGATTGTGTAGCAGCGAATAATGACGATATGGCAAGTGGCGCTGTAACAGCTTTTGAAGAAGCGGGCGTTGATTTGGATTCTGTTTTGTTTTTAGGGGTAGATGCTTCTGAGGTTGGACGCCAGTCTATTGCAGATGGAAAAATGGATTTTACCGTATACCAGCCGATGTCTGCCCAGATTACTGCTGCTGTTTTGGCAGCTCAAAGGCTGGCAGAGGGGAAGTCTATAGGGGACATAGAAGGAGCGGCAAAGGATGGGAAATATATTCTGATACCTTTTGAAAAGGTAGATGCCAGCAATGTGGCGCAATATATGTAAAGTTAAGCGGCAAGTTTTACATATGTTGTTTAGAATGGCTGTGGATAGTAACTAACAATCCTATAGAAAAGCATAATAATTCGGAGGTATTCTAATGAAAAAGAAAAAAGAGCGGCAGACAAAGCCGGGAAAATTTATTTCGATAAAAACTAAGCTGTTAGGCATTATACTGCCTGTTGTTATTATTATTGTCACAGTGCTTACCGGGTTGTCCTATATTGTATCAAAGAATGTGATGAAAGAAAATGCAGAGGAGCTGTTGCAAACATCGGTAAAAGGGCAGGTTTCTGATATTGAGGCATGGCTGGACCAGAACCTGAAATCCTTCCAGGTGGCAAAGCAAGCGTTAGAGCAGGTGGATCTTAATGAGAAACAGATACAGGGGTTCCTGGATGCTTATTACGGTTTTGACAGTAATTATCCGAATGGGCTGTATATAGCAGACGACGATGGTGCGTTTTATTGTGCAAAGGCGGCACAGGGGGTTGTTTTACGGGAACCCAATGAGCAGGGCAATTATATAAACAATGGTGATTTTTCGGATGCCGGGGATTTGGCAGATGATACAGGATGGCAGTTTTTCACGGCAGAAGGCGGGGAAGCTGCAGCAGAAATTAAGGGCAATGAAGTTTCCATTACCACAGAACAGGAGGGAAGTGCAGACTACAGTGTACAGTTTGTGCAGGCAGATCTTCCGGTAAAAAAAGGCAGTACATACCGTGTCAGTTTTGATGCCTATGCGGCGGCAGACAGGACAATGAAAGTGGGAATATCAGCGCCGGATCGTGATTATAAGCGTTATCTGGAAGATACCGTTGTGGAACTTACAACGGAAAAGAAGACCTTTACCTATGAATTTACCATGGGGGATGAAGATGATGCCAATGGCCGCCTGGAATTTAATCTGGGTGCGTGTGGTTCAACAGATGCCGTTATGATTAGCAACGTATCTGTTCTTATGACAGATGGGGCTGAGGAGAAAGGCGATGCTTCAGAGGATTTGGCAGGGGATGTGACACAGACGGAATGGTTCCAAAGTGGTCTGTCAAGGGTGAATATGGGATTTACGAATGCCTATGCGAATGAGAAGGGAGAGCAGATAATCAGTGCCTGTGGTATGCTGCGGTCAGCTTCGGGAAAGGTGTGTGTGCTTTCTGCAGATATGTCCCTTGATAAGGTCAGCGTCTATGTAAACAGTTTTGTAAAAATGGAGGCTGCGGAGGCGTTTCTGGTCAATAAAGAAGATAATACAATCCTTGCTTCCCGTGATACAAGCCTGATTTCCAAAAGTCTGGATGAAACAGGCGATACTTTTATGAAAGCAGTAGGAGACAGGATTTCAAAGGCAGATCTTTCTATCGCTGAAATTGATGGAAATATGACAGGATTTGAAGAAATAGAAGGAACAGACTGGATGTTAGTGTCTTATGTTCCGGCGAAAGTAGTTTACCAGGATTTGAATAATATTAGGAATATCATGGTTCTTTTTGGGGTGGTTTCAGTATTGATCCTGACCGGATTGCTGGAACGGATTATCCATATTGTAATTAATCCAATCAAGCAGCTGACAGATGTGATTAAAGCAATGACAAATGGAGATTTTACTGTGCACAGCCACACAAAAAGCAATGATGAAATTGGAGTGATGAGCTGGTGTGTTGAAAAGTTTATTGATACCATGTGCGACATGATTGCTTCGATTAATAAAGTGTCAGGCGTTCTGCACAATCAGGCAGACAGCAGCAAAGACGTATCTGTTCTGATGTTTTCTGCTTCTAAAACGCAGAACCAGTCCATGAAAGAGTTAAATGAAACAGTAGAGCAGCTTTCCATTTCTGTCAATGGGATTGCAGAGAGTGCAACGACATTAGCAACGCTTGTAACAGAAACCCGGGATGACGGGGAAGGCGTAAGCAGCAAAATGAATGAAACGGTTGATATTTCCCGGAAAGGTAAAGCGGCCATGCAGGATGTGAGTGCAGCGATGCTAAATATTAATAATTCTGTAAAAAAACTGCAGCTTGCGATTGATGAGGTGGAAAAGGCGTCAGAGGAGATTACGAATATTACAGGGGTAATTGGCAGCATTGCGGACGAAACAAGCCTGTTATCGTTGAATGCATCCATTGAGGCTGCCCGTGCAGGTGATGCGGGGAAAGGCTTCACTGTAGTGGCGACTGAAATCGGAAAACTGGCGCAGACAAGTATGGAGTCGGTTCAGCATATAGACAATCTTGTTTTGGAAATCAAATCTTCCATTGGAGATGTGATCAGCCAGGCAAGTGATAGCGTGGTTAATATTAATAACAGCAATGCCCTGATTGAAAATGCTGCAGAAACTTTTGACATAATTTTTGAAAATATTGATATGGTTGGGAATTTAGTTCATCAGATGATAGAGAAAGTGGACCAGGTAGAGGATGAGGCCAGAAATGTCGCTGCGATTTCTGAGGAGCAGGCGGCAAGTGCGCAGGAAATTGCGGCTTCCTCAGATATTTTGGTAGAGCAGGCGAACAGCCTGATGACAAATAGCGAAACGGTAACGAATGAATCCAATGAATTGACAAATTCTGCAAAAGAGCTTTCAGCACAGATAGGAGTTTTCAAAATTGGAAGTTAAGGAATGGTTTCTTTTCGTTGGTGCATTATAGGAAATATTTATTAAAATTTAGGAGGTCAAAATGGATACAGTACGTTTTTTAGATAATGATGGGACTTTTGCGATAGAGCAGCCGGAAAATTACAGTTCCCTCTATTTTCCGATTGCAGGAGAAAAAGGGATGAAAAGCGCCCTGTCGCCTAATCTGGGTGGAGATATTAAAATTGAACAGAATGCTTTTTTGATGGAACCGGTAAGTGTGGAAAACCTGCACAACAACCGTTCGGGGAGAAATTTCTGGTGTAATGTGGCAGGTTTGGGAGCGTGGTCTGCAACAGGGGTGTCTGCAGAGCAGGAAAATGAAAAATTTACAGAATCCCAGGATAAAAGCTTTATAGAGGCAGGCTTTATGAAGCAGATTGTCACAAGACAGTCAAGGAAATATCAAATAAAGGCAGAGATAACATCTTTTGTGCCCCTGGAACACAATGTAGAAATTATGCATGTAAAGATTACCAATACAAGCCGGATGGCACAGAGGATTACTCCTGTGGCGGCCATTCCCATTTTTGGAAGAAGTGCGGACAATATCAGGGATCACAGGCACGTAACTTCACTGTTACATAGGATTACAACAACAGAATATGGCGTATGCGTAAAGCCTACCCTGTCTTTTGACGAGCGTGGGCACCGAAAAAATGAACTGACGTATTTTGTATGCGGGATTGCCCAGGATGGGGAAAAACCAGAGAGTTATTATCCGACAGTAGAGGGATTTATCGGGGAAGGAGGAAGTTTTCTGCGACCAGAAAAGGTTGTGAGAAATGAAGAAGGAGTGCCTGATGGGGAATTTCTGGAAGGAAAGGAAGCATTAGGGGGGATTCGTTTTTCTGAAATTCTTTTACCGCCAGAGGAAAGTGCCTTTTATACTATAGTAATGGGGATTACAGAGCAGGAGGATGCGTTAGGGGATATTCTTTTGGCATATGGAAGTACAGATAAGGTTACGGAAGCATTAAAGCGTATGGAGGATTACTGGCAGGAAAAGGTAAATGTCCGGTATCATACCAGGGATATGCAGTTTGACAATTTTATGCGCTGGGTAAGCTTTCAGCCAATATTGAGGCGAATTTACGGTTGCTCGTTCCTCCCTCATCACGATTATGGCAGGGGCGGCAGAGGATGGCGCGATTTGTGGCAGGACTGTCTATCTCTTTTGATTATGGACCCGGGCGGGGTGCGCCGGATGATACTTGATAATTACGGCGGGGTTCGGATTGATGGTACGAATGCTACAATTATAGGAGAAAAACAGGGAGAATTTATTGCAGACAGGAATGGGATAGCGCGTGTCTGGATGGATCACGGAGTATGGCCGTTTATGACGACAAAGCTCTATATCGACCAGACAGGTGATATTGAAATATTAAAAGAGAAAGCTGCCTATTTCAAGGATGAACAGATGGAGCGTGGAGGCGGACTGGATGGCCAGTGGGATATTTCGTATGGAACACGGCAAAAATGTGAGGATGGCAGTATATATGAAGGCAGTATATTAGAGCACCTGCTTTTGCAGCACCTTTGTGCATTTTATGAGGTTGGGGAGCACAATCATATCCGTCTTCGGGGGGCAGACTGGAACGATGCACTGGATATGGCGGCAGAGCGTGGAGAGAGCGTAGCGTTTACCTGTGCTTATGCAGGAAATCTTACCCAGTTGTCAGAACTTTTAACGGTTCTGGAGAAAAAGTTTGGATGGGAGCAGATAGAGCTTTTGGAGGAAATACAGATTCTTTTAAAGGATGACAGTCAGTTGTATGAAAATATTTCGGCAAAGAAGGAGCTTTTACAGGCATATTTAAAACTCTGTGGCCATAATGTCAGTGGAAAGAGAATACAGGTTCCGATATGTGAACTGGCAGATAACCTTAGGAATAAGGCAGAATGGCTGAAAAAACATATCTGTCAGACGGAGTGGATTGGAAAAGATGACAAAGAAGGATGGTTTAACAGCTATTATGATAATGATGGGCAAAAAGTAGAAGGGTATTTTGAGCAGGGAGTCCGGATGATGCTAACCGGGCAGGTATTTGCTATTATGAGTGGGACAGCGGAGGATGGACAGGTAGAAAGAATCTGTAAGAGCGCAGACCACTATTTATATGAAAAAGAGGTTGGCGGGTATCGCCTGAATACAAATTTCCATGAGGAGAAATTTAACCTGGGAAGGATGTTTGGTTTTGCCTATGGGGAAAAAGAAAATGGGGCTGTTTTTTCGCATATGACAGTTATGTATGCAAATGCACTATACCAAAGAGGGTTTGTAAAAGAAGGATATAAAGCTTTACAGACGCTTGCAGACACCGCCATGAATTTTGAGGTGAGTAAAATTTATCCGGGGATTCCAGAGTATTTCAGCGGAGATGGAAGAGGAATGTACCATTATCTGACAGGGGCTGCAAGCTGGTATATGCTTACCGTTATTACAGAGGTTTTTGGTGTACATGGAGAAATTGGTGATATGGTTATCAGCCCGAAGCTGTTAAAAGAACAGTTTGATTCGGAAGGGAATGCAGAGCTTTGGCTTCCATTTGCCGGTAAGAAGTTCCATATCGTATTTAAGAATCCAGGCAGATTAACATATGGGGATTATCAGATAAAGAATGCTGTTTGTGATGGGCAAACAGAACTTGATTATCATGAAGGTAATGTATGCCTGGGCAGGAAAATGATAGATTCTCTGTCAGATATGCCGCATAAAATTGAAGTGGAACTGAAATAAAAAAGACACCACCTGCGTTGGTGCCCGCAACATTACCGCAGCTTTCTTTACCAGGAAGTGCGGTAATGCTGGTCGCGGTATTTTTTGGGGGTTAACCCAACTGCTTTCTTGAAAGTCTGAATAAAGTGGCTTTGGGAAGAGAAAGCAAGGTAATTTGCAATTTCTATAAAGGTAAAATCAGAGTATTTTAACAGATTCTGAGCCTTTTCAATTTTCTTTTCGGAAATATAATCGCTTATCGAAATTCCAAGCTCCTTTTTAAAAAGTCTGGAAAGGTAGCTTGGAGAAAGATCAGCGTATTCTGCAAGTTCTTTTATGGTAATTCTGCTGCTTATATGGTCATAGACAAAGTCCATGCAGCGGATAACAGGCTTTGAAATGACAGAGCTTTTTTTCAGTAACAGCATTTTCCCTGTAAAATCAAGAGACATATCTTTGTGAAGTTGGGAAATGGACTGGATAGAACTGCAGGAATCCATTTTCAATATATAAAAATCACTGAGGCGGTATGCCTGTTCCAGTTCCATGCCAGACTCCACACAGCGTCTTGTTATCATTGCAGTAGTTACAACAAAATGATACTTCAAATTAATTAAAGGATTGGTAGAGAGAATTCCCATTCCTTCCGGGTTAATAAATGTATTTTTTTTACAGTTTTCCTGTACATAATTCATGTTGCCGGAGCTGACTGCCTCATAGAAAGAATATTCTTCCTCCAGAGAACGGTGGGGCGGGTCATCCTCTTTGCTTAATTCTGATTGAAACCATTCTTCCCGTATATTCATTTTAAATCTTCCTTTCATAGCAATCTGTCTCATATTGCATTTGTACACATTATATCACGAATCTGATATTTTTGTACAATTTTTTGTATATTATATCCAAGGAAAGATTTATGATATTTAAGACAGCCTGCACGCTGGTTTTAAGATAAAAATTTTAAAGAAAGGAAAACGAACGAATATGAAGTATGGTTATTTTGATGATGAGAAACGGGAATATGTCATTGAACGGCCGGATACGCCTGCTCCATGGGTGAATTATCTAGGTTCTCCTAAGTATGGTGCAATTATTTCCAATAGCGCCGGGGGTTACAGTTTTGAAAAATCTGGTGCGAATGGCAGGATTTTACGTTATGTTTTTAATGGCTTTGACCAGCCAGGGCGTTATATTTATATCCGTGATAATGATAGTAAAGACTATTGGTCTGCTTCATGGCAGCCGGTTGGAAAAGATCTGGAAGCATACAAAAGTGAATGCCGCCATGGAACGGCCTATACGAAAATGCTTGCAGATTATAGCGGCATTCATTCTGAGGCTCTGTATTATGTTCCGCTTGATAAAGAATATGAGGTCTGGAGCCTGCAGCTTACGAACCAGTCAGAGTCTAAGAGGAGCCTGACGGTTACGGGGTATGCAGAATTTACGAATAACAGCAATTATGAACAGGATCAGGTGAATTTACAGTATTCACTGTTTATTACAAAGACTGTTTTTCGTGGAAACAGGATTTGTCAGATGGTGCATGGGAATCTGGACACCCAGAAGGAGGAAGAAGCGGTTGATGGCAAGAAAGTTGTGGAACGCTTCTTTGGGCTTGCAGGGGCAGAAGTTTCTTCCTATTGTGGTGATAAGGAAAACTTCATTGGACGGTATCATGGATACGGTAATCCGGAAGGAGTAGCCTGTGGGAAGCTGGATGGAACGCTGAATTATAATGAAAATGGATGCGGAGCTCTTTCGTCGGTTCTTACATTGGCGCCAGGGGAGACAAAAAATATAGTATTTATTTTAGGTATGAAAGCCGACACAGAAGCAGATAATATATTAAAACAGTATGAAAACACAGAAGAAACCTGTAAAAAAGAGCTGGAGGAGCTGATTTCCTATTGGCATGGGAAGCTTTCGCATTTTCGTGTTAAAACGCCAAGCAGAGAATTTAATACTATGATTAATACATGGAATGCGTATAACTGTTTTATGACATTTATCTGGTCCCGGGCGGCTTCGTTTATCTACTGTGGGCTGCGCAACGGATACGGATACCGGGATACTGTGCAGGATATCCAGGGGATTATCCATTTAGCGCCGGAAATGGCAGTTGAAAAAATCCGTTTTATGCTTTCTGCACAGGTAGATAATGGAGGAGGCCTGCCTCTTGTAAAGTTTACACACAATCCGGGGCATGAGGATACACCGGATGAGCCGTCTTATGTGAAAGAAACCGGACATCCGGCATACCGGGCTGATGATGCTTTGTGGCTGTTCCCTACAATATATAAATATATTTCTGAGTCAGGGGACTTATCTTTTATTGATGAAGTGATTCCGTTTGCCAATAAGGATGAGGGTACGGTATATGAGCATTTAAAACGTGCCATTGATTTTTCTATGAACCATCTGGGAATCCATAAGATGCCGGCAGGCCTGTATGCAGACTGGAACGATTGCCTTAGGCTTGGGAAAGATGGGGAATCCTCTTTTGTGGCATTCCAGTTCTACCTTGCAATGTCAATACTGAAAAAGTTTGCAGAATATAAAAAAGATGCAGATTATATCCGTTATCTGGAGGAATCGCAGGAAAAGCTTGGAAAAACCATACAAGATCTGTGCTGGGATGAGGATCGGTTTATCCGTGGCTTTACTGAGAAAGGCGGGGTTATTGGAAAGCGTACAGATTTAGAGGCAAATATGTGGCTGAATCCTCAGAGTTGGGCAGTAATTAGCGGCCTTGCGACCGGGGAACAAGCTGATATGGCCCTGGATACGGTATATCAGCGGCTGAATACGGAGTATGGTGCTGTTTTGATGGATCCGCCTTATCACAGCCATGCTTTTGAGGGGGCGCTGGCGGTTATTTATAATGCAGGGACAAAGGAAAATGCTGGTATTTTCTCACAGTCACAGGGTTGGATTATTTTAGCTGAGGCTTTGCGTGGCCATGGGGAGCGCGCCTTTACATATTTTGTGGAAAATGCGCCTGCCGCACAAAATGACAGGGCGGAAATCCGCAAGCTGGAACCGTATTGCTATGGACAATTTACGGAAGGAAAAGCAAGCGAACATTTTGGGCGTTCTCATGTACACTGGCTTACAGGCACGGCATCTACTGTGATGGTAGGCTGTGTTGAGGGGATATTAGGAATGCGCCCGGATTTTTATGGGCTGCGTATTGCGCCTTCGGTTCCAAAAGAATGGGAATTTTTTGAAATCGATAAGGACTTCAGAGGAAAACATTTACATATTACAGTCAAAAACCCAGGACACGTAGAGTCAGGCTGCAGGAAACTGGTTGTTAATGGCAGGGAAATGGAAGGGGATTATGTTCCGGCAGAGCTACTGGAGGAACAGACAGAAATTGAACTGATTATGTCTTAAATTCATGTAATGAATTTGATATTATTGTAAACAATATTATATATTTATATTAAAAAAACGTGTATATTATAGTTAAATAAAGGAAGATGACTATCTTCTGGAGTGAAAACATTATTTTAACATAGGAGGTAAAAAGTTATGAAAAAAAAGTTACTTAGTATGGCGCTCGTATCAGCCATGGTGGTTGGTGCTCTGTCAGGCTGCGGCTCGGATGATGCTAAGAAAGGAGGTGACTCTTCTGGTTCCGGTGGAAGTGAGGCTAAAGTAGAAGAAGGTAAAGTGATTAACATCTATAGCTGGAACGATGAGTTTTTTAAACGCGTAAATGCAGTTTATGATCAGGTAGACGAAGTTTCTAAAGATGGTACAGTGACTAAATTAAAGGATGGAACGGAAATTCACTGGATTACCAACCCAAATCAGGATGGTGTATACCAGGATAAACTGGATGCTGCGTTATTGAATCAGGCAGATGCCGCTGCTGATGATAAGGTTGATATCTTCCTTGCGGAAACGGATTATGTATTTAAATATACGGATGCAGAGGCTGATGTTGCTTTGCCTCTTACAGAAATTGGCATTAATCCGGAAACCGACCTTGCGGATCAGTATGATTTTACAAAAGTAATTGCTTCTGATACAAATGGTGTCCAGAGGGCATCTACATGGCAGTGCTGCCCTGGACTTCTGGTATATCGCCGTGATATTGCAAAGGAAGTGTTTGGCACAGATGATCCGGTAAAGGTTGGCGAAAAGGTAAAAGACTGGGATACAATGAAGGAAACAGCGGCAGAATTGAAAACAAAGGGATATCTTGCACTTGCTTCTTACGCAGATACCTTCCGCTTGTATGGCAACAGTATTTCTGCACCATGGGTTACTCAGGGTGAGACTGTTATCAAGGTTGACCAGAAGATTATGGACTGGATTGCGGATTCCAAAGAATGGAAGGATGCCGGTTATTTTGACAAGACAGTAAAAGGGCAGTGGAACGATGACTGGAACAAATCAATGGGCTCTAAGTCTAAGGTATTTGCATTCTTCTTCCCAGCATGGGGTATTGACTTTACATTAAAGCCAAACTGGGATGGCGAAGACGGTATGTGGGCTGTTACGAATCCTCCACAGGAATATAACTGGGGTGGTTCTTATGTTCTTGCATGCAGAGGTACAGATAATCCACAGCATGTAAAGGATATTATTATGGCTGTAACTGGTGATAAGGATAATCTGTTACAGATTTCCAAGGATTATTTGGATTATACAAATACAGTGAGTGGTATGAATGAAGCAGCTGCAGATTCTAAAACTTATGCTTCTGAATTCCTTGGCGGGCAGAATACATTTGAATATTTTGCTCCGGTAGCAGAGAAGATTCAGATGGCGCCGCTTTCCGCTTATGACCAGGGTTGTGTCGAGCTGATTCAGAATGCTTTTAGTGACTATTTCCAGGGTAAGGTTGATTTTGACAAGGCAAAGGCAAACTTTGAAACTGCAATTAAGGAACGTTATCCGGATATTACTGAGATTCAGTGGCCAGAATAGTAACTGGCGGTCTGCAGCACAGAGGATGCTGTGCTGCGGGCTGTTGCCTGAGAAAGGATTGATGATTTATGGGCTCAAAGCGAAAAAAAGTTAATTATGCAAAATGGGGATATATCTTTATTCTTCCATTTTTTATAAGTTTTTTTATCTTTTCTTTTATTCCTTTAGCGGATACAATCAGGTACAGCTTTTATGAGTACTATCGTTCAGGAATCAAAGAAATTGGACCAAATTTTATCGGAATAGCAAATTACATTGATTTGTTGAAGTCAGATATGCTGAAATATGCGGGGAATACCTTCATCTTGTGGATGATTGGGTTTGTTCCGCAGATTGTTATTGCGTTGCTGCTTGCCTCATGGTTTGTAGATGCCCGGCTGAAAATTCGCGGGCAGCAGTTTTTTAAGGTAGTCATCTATCTGCCAAACCTGATTATGGCATCTGCATTTGCAATGTTGTTTTTTACCATGTTTTCTACAAATGGGCCAATTAATTCTATTTTATCATCATTAGGATGGATCAAGGAGCCGATTGATTTTCTTGGTTCTGTATTGGGGACTCGGTCGCTGATTGGCCTTATGAACTTTTTAATGTGGTTTGGAAATACAACGATTATGCTGATGGCGGCAATTATGGGTATCAGCCCGGATATCTTTGAGGCATCTGAGATTGACGGATGTGGCAGTGTGCAGAGGTTCTTTTATATTACGCTTCCGCTGATACGTCCAATACTTGCGTATACGTTGATTACTTCTATTATCGGTGGTCTTCAGATGTTTGATGTTCCGCAGATTTTGACAAATGGCCAGGGTACACCAGACCGTACTTCGACAACATTGATTATGTTCCTGAATAACCACTTAAAGAGTAAGAACTATGGTATGGCAGGTGCATTATCTGTTTACCTTTTCATTGTCAGTGGCATTTTGTGTTTTATTACATACAGAATAACAAACAATGATGATCCAGATGGCTCCAAAGCGGCTGCAAAGAAGGCAAAAAAGAAAGGGGGAAGATAAGATATGACAGCGAAATCAAAAGGTGAAAACTTCCGAAGAAGTATTCTTGCACATATCGTGCTTATCATTCTGTCATTTATGTGCTTGTTTTTCTTCTATATTCTGTTTATCAATGCAACGCATTCCCATTCAGAACTGCAGAAGGGATTTTCGGCACTGCCGGGAGGAAGTTTGATAAAGAATTTTAAGAGTGTTGCCAATGATGGAACTTTTCCGATGATTAAGGGAATTCTAAACAGCTTGATTGTTTCAGGATGTTCTGCGGCAATCTGCACATATTTTTCCTCTTTGACAGCGTATGGGCTGTTTGTATATGACTTTAAGGTTAAAAAGGCAGCTTTTACTTTTATCATGGCTATTCTTGTAATGCCAACACAGGTTACGGCAATGGGATTTTTGCGTTTGATTACAAATATGGGAATGTATGACTCATTGCTTCCTCTGATTATTCCATCTATTGCTTCTCCGGCTGTATTCTACTTTATGTATAGTTACCTGCAGTCTTCCCTTCCGATTTCATTGGTAGAAGCAGCAAGAATTGATGGTTCCGGGGAATTCCGTACCTTTAACCAGATTGCCCTTCCAATTATGAAGCCGGCGATTGCGGTACAGGCAATCTTTACATTCGTAGGTTCATGGAATAACTATTTCGTTCCTGCGTTGGTTATTCAGTCAAAAGATAAGATGACCGTGCCAATCTTGGTTGCAACACTTCGTGGCGCTGATTACATGAATTTTGATATGGGCAAAATTTATATGATGATTACGGTAGCGATTATACCGATTATTATTGTATATCTGCTGCTCTCTAAGTATATTATTGCAGGAGTTACATTGGGTGGTGTGAAAGAGTAACGTTTATTGTTTTGATTTTTGTATAATTTTTTGTTTTGATTTGATTAAGAAAAAGGCTGCCATAGCACAAGCTCTTTAGTGATAGAGGGCGGCTATGGAAGCTTTTTTCTTTTGACAACATCAGGAGAGGAGAAAGTATGGTAAAAAGAAACTGGGTTCACAGTGGCACATTACTGCAGCCACCGTCCAAAAGGGAGCTTGAACATGGCAGGCTGGCAAGGAAGGCAGCGGCAGAGGGGATGGTTCTGTTGAAGAACGAAGGTCTGCTTCCTTTTAAAGATTCTGCGCCAATTGCGCTGTTCGGGGGTGGTGCGTCACAGACAGTCAAGGGAGGGACTGGTTCGGGAGATGTTAACAATCGGGAGAATATTTCAATTTATAAAGGACTAAAGGATGCCGGGGTGCCGATAGTAAGTGAAGATTGGATTTCAGACTATCAAAGGCGCTATGAAGCTGCCAGAAATATATGGAAAGAAAAAATCCTGGAGGAGGCAGAGCAGGTAGGGAATCCATTTGATGCCTATGCAGCAAATCCTTTTTCTTTACCAGAGGGGCGCAGGATTACGGAGGATGATATCAAGGGGGCTTTGGCAGCAGTTTATGTAATCAGCCGTATTTCTGGTGAAGGCAAAGACCGCCACAGGACAGAAGGGGATTATTATTTCAGTAAGAAGGAACAGGAGGATATTTTGTATCTGAATCAGATAAATATTCCGCTTGTGCTGGTTTTGAATGTTGGTGCCCCAGTGGAATTGACAGATATTTTACAGGAGGCAGAAAATATCAGGGCGGTTTTATATTGTTCCCTGCCTGGGCAGGAGGGTGGCCATGCAGTTGCAGATGTGTTGCTTGGCAGGGCAGAGCCTGGTGGCAGATTGACTACAACATGGGCGAAACGCTATGAGGACTATCCTTCTGCTGAAAACTTTAGTTACTTGAATGGGGATTTAGATACAGAGGAATACAGGGAAGGGATTTATGTTGGATACCGGTATTTTGGCAGTTTTGGGATACAGCCGTTATTTCCGTTTGGCTATGGCCTTTCTTATACGGATTTTTCCATAAAGTTTGAGGGGATTCAGATGACGGAGGCAGGCATTGAGGTGTCTGTTGCTATAAAAAATACCGGGAAATGCTATGCTGGAAGAGAGGTTGTACAAGTATATGTTACACCGCCGCAAACGGGCATTGCAAAGGAGTACCACAGGCTGGCAGGCTTTGCGAAGACGGGAGTTTTGCAGCCGGATGGCGTACAGAGAATTACAGTGGCTGTAGAGCAAAAGCAGCTTGCCAGCTTTTCAGAAAAAGAGCAGGCATGGGTAATTGAAGACGGGAAATATGGCGTTTGGGTGGGAAACCATGCGGCTTCCTTGCAGCTTGAAGCATTGCTTGCTGTTTCGGAAAGGGTGGTTCTGGAACGGACAAATGAGGTGTGTAAAAAAGTGGCAGACTTTGAAGAACTGGGAACGGCTGCATTTGCCAGAAACAGGGCGGAAAAGTGGCTTGCCATGGCAGAAGAAAATAATATTCCGATTTTTTCTTTTCTGCCAGTGGAAGAGGAAAAGAAGATATGCAAGACACCGCTTGCCAGGGAACAATCTGTTGAGGAACTGATATCCCTTCTGCATGGGAATATTGTACAGGAAGCTGGTGTGCTTGGCGCTACTGGTACGAATGTACCGGGTTCTGCAGGAGAGACGGCAGATACATTGGAAGAAAAATATGGAATCCGTTCCCTGATTATGGCAGATGGACCCGCAGGGCTTCGTTTACGGCAGAGCTATGAGGTAGAGAAAAAGTCTGGCACAGTAAGCGCTGTCAGTGTACTTGCCGTATTAGAGAATGGTTTTTTAGAGGAAGTGCGGCAGCAATATGAGGATGCAGATACTTATTATCAGTATTGTACGGCGTTTCCTGTTGGGACAGCGCTGGCACAGACATGGGATACGGATTTAATGCGGGAATTTGGAGAAGCGATAGCGGCCGAGATGGAGGAGTTCCATATTGATTTGTGGCTGGCTCCGGGGATGAATATCCACAGAAATCCATTATGCGGGCGTAATTTTGAATATTATTCGGAAGACCCTCTGCTGTCTGGGCTTATGGCGGCGGCCGTAACAGAAGGTGTGCAGGGCAGCGGAAAATGCGGTGTAACCATTAAACATCTTGCCTGCAATAATCAGGAAGACAACAGGATGGGGGTAGATGCCTGCGTTTCTCAGAGGGCGCTTAGGGAAATCTATCTGCGTGGTTTTGAGATTGCGGTGAAAAAAAGTGCGCCTGCGGCAATTATGTCTTCCTATAACCTTATCAATGGTGTCCACTCAGCCAACAGCTATGATATCTGCACAACAGTTGTGCGCAGGGAATGGGGATTTGAAGGGATAATTATGTCTGATTGGAGTACAACGGCAGGCGAAAAAGGGAGTGTGCCATGGAAATGTGTTGCTGCCGGAAATGATATTATTATGCCAGGCTGCATGAAAGATGACGAGGATATCCGCAGGGCATATGCGCAAGGAGAGCTTTCGGAAGAGGAAATCCGAAGCTGTGCGGGACGGATACTGGCATTGATTCAAAGACTGGCGGTTTAGGAGGCGTATGTCTATAAATTTTCGTATTTTTTAAAAATTTGAAAAAGGACATAGGAAACAAGGTACAGGGTACCTGAACAGCCGATGGTGGCGGCAATACAACAGACAGCCGCTACATTGAGGCCGGCAGTAGAGGCGATGTATAAAAGCCCCAGTGGAAAGACAATGATAATGACGGTGGCAGGGATATTGGCAATGCTAAGGACAAATGCGTTTTTTAATAGCTGCATAATTCCGCATTGGTAACGGGATAACAGTGGGAATGCATAAACTGCCGCCGCTGCAATGATAAAAACAAGTATCCATACAGGAATTTGAAGGAAGTCATACCCCTGGTCTGCCATGCTGTAAATATAGGATAGCGCAAAGCGGATACCAGTTGCGATAAGCGCAATGGAAATCCAAAGCAAAGTTGCCTGTTTAAAGTTTTCTTTAAAAGCTTTCACATAGCCTTTAACAATGTAGGGGTCTTTTTTATCAATAATTTTAAACAGGACCTGATACATGGCAGAAAGCGCCGCACCAATAGTAACAACAGGGATACAGCTAAAGACAAATAGAAGATTTAACAAAATTAGGTCAAATAAACGAGCCAGAAAACGCATAACTGGATTATCAGGATGGAATAGATTCATTATAAATTTCCTCCTTAGTTTGATTTTTGATATATTTAATATACCAGATGACTTACAGATTGTAAAGCTTTGGAAAATTGTGACAGAAAAATTCAGAAAATGCAGAAGAATGGAGTGGTCCAGGTGGAAAAAAAGGTGGCAGACATATTACGACATGAAATTGATATATTTGAAATCAATATGGTATAAAAAGAACAAAAGAAAATAGTAAAATTCAGTTAACAATAAGGAATGGTCAATGCGTTATTGGGACAAGTTGTTTCGGCTAATGATTGACAAATTCCTAAGATAAAATAAAAGGAGGAATGGTACGGATGAGACATTTCAAAAAGGGAATGGCAATTACCCTGGCATTGTCTATGGTACTGGGAACATCAGGGACACCTGCAGGTGCGGCACAGAAGGGAGCTGCGGCAAAGGTGCAGAGTGTTTCCATACAAAAACCAGATACTGCGACATTGGTTTTGAAAAAGAACGCAAAATATCAGTTAAAAGTCAAAGTAACAGTAAAGGGAAAAGCCAGCAAAAAAGTAGTTTATAAAAGCTCTAACAGCAAGGTAGCAGCGGTAAGTAAGAAAGGGAAGGTTACTGCAAAGAAAAAAGGGACGGCAAAGGTTACAGTAACCAGCACAGCAAACCGCTCCAAGAAAGCCGTTCTTACTGTAAAGGTAGGAACACCTGTTAAAACGGTAAAACTGAGTGCTGCGAAGTTGACAGGAGAAGCAGGTAAATCTGCAACCCTGAAGGCTACAGTATCACCAAAAAATGCAACGGTAGCAAAAGTTTCCTTTGCAAGCAGCAATGCAAAGGTGGCAAAGGTTTCATCAAAGGGAAAGGTTAAATTTTTGAAAAAGGGTACGGCTAATATTACAGCAAAGGCACAGGATGGAAGCGGCAAAAAGGCTGTATGTAAGGTGACAGTAACGGAACCAAAAGCACCGGCAGAGTCAGCAAGCCCGGTACCAACAGAGCCAGCAAGTCCAGAACCAACAAAAACACCAGGCAGTATTGATTATTCTCAGTATAACCTGAAATGGCAGGACGAGTTTGATGGAGATTCCTTGAACAGAGATGACTGGAATGTAGAACTGCATGAGCCAGGCTGGGTAAATGCCGAACTGCAGGAATATGTAGATTCCAATGAAAACATTTACCTCAAAGATGGAAAACTGGAAATCAAGCCAATCCAGACAAAGAATGCAGATGGAACATATTCCTATACATCAGGTCGTATCACAACACAGAATAAGCATGATTATACCTATGGCCTTTTTGAAGCAAGAGTAAAGGTTCCGACAGGAAAGGGATATCTTCCGGCATTTTGGATGATGCCAACAGATGAAAATCTCTATGGCCAGTGGCCAAGATGCGGCGAGATTGATATTATGGAAGTTATGGGAGATGACACCAAAAAAGCCCATAATACAATTCACTATGGCAATCCGCACAGCCAGAATCAGGGAACTTATACATTAAAAGATGGAAGCTTTGCTGATGAATATCATACGTTTGCCGTGGAGTGGCTGCCAGGAGAACTTATCTGGTATATTGATGGAACAGAATCCTTCAGGACAAGTGACTGGCATTCTACAACAGAAGGACAGGGGACAGTTACCTATCCAGCTCCGTTTGACCAGCCGTTCCATATCATTTTGAACCTTGCAGTTGGTGGAAGCTGGGTAGGATATCCAGATGATGCAACATTCGAGAGTCAGAATTATTCTGTTGATTATGTAAAGGTATGGCAGAAGGACAGCTATGATGACAGTGATGTGAAAAAGCCAGTCAAGGATGTTGTTTTAAGGGACCCGGATGCGAATGGAAATTATGTTATCAATGGTGACTTTGCTGTTGCAGAGGATCTGTCAGACGAAGAAAACTGGCAGTTCCTTACCCAAAGTGAAGGGGAAGCAACGGCTGAAATCAAAGAAAATGCAATTAATATCAACACAACAAAGGAAGGAACCGTGGATTACAGCGTTCAGTTAGTACAGCCGAACCTTCCGATGCAAAAAGGTGCAACCTATAAAGTATCTTATGATGCTTACGCAGATGAAGCAAGGAAGATGATGTCAAAAGTTTCAGCGCCAGATAACGGTTGGGCTGTATATGGCGGTGGAGATGTCATAGACCTGACAACAGAAAAGCAGACATATACTTATGAATTCCGGATGACAAGTGATGATGACGCAAATGGCCGTCTTGAGTTCAACATGGGCGCTTATGGTTCTACGGCAGGAATCCATATCAGCAATGTAAAAGTGGAAAAGATTGCTTATGAGCCAATTGTGGAAGAGGACAATAAGACAATCCTGGCAGATGGCAACTTTGTATACAACGGTGGTTTCCAGGAGGGAGAGAAGCATTTAGGATTCTGGGATATTACAAAGAATGACGGCGCAGAGGTTTCAGTAACAAACGATTCAGCCAGTGACAGAAGATTAAAGGTAACAGCTCCTGCTGGAACTTCCAAGGAAAACCCAGTTATTGTATCACAGAAGAAGCTGGCATTGGCAGACGGTAACTATGCAATCAGCTTTGATATAGAAGCAGAAGCTGGCAAGACACTTGATGTAAGTGTAGCGGGTGTAGAAAAGAGCGTAGAATTATCCGGTGGAAAGCAGGCATACAGTGATAAGATTACATTGAAAGATGCAAAAACAACGGATATTGTATTTACCTTTACTGCACCAGGCACCTATTATTTGGACAATGTCCGTATTGTAGAGGATACCCTGATTAAGAACGGAAACTTTAATGCAGGATTTGCAGGATTTGAGCCTTATGCTGATGGTTCGGCATCTGCAACATGGGTAGTTGACAGCCTGACGGAAGACAATGCAGCAGACTTTACCATCAATGATACAGGTGATGCAGACTGGAAGATTCAATTAAAGCAGAACAATGTCGAGCTGGAAAAGGGACAGTGGTACAGGCTGGTACTGAAGGTGAAATCATCTAAGGACAGGAAGTTTATGTATGCAATTCAGAGAGATGGAAGTAAGCATAATGATGATTGGACTCCTTATGTTCAGGAAACAGTCGATCTTACCGGTGAGTGGAAGACAATTACAAAGGAATTTCAGATGACAGAGGATACAGATCCTGAGTCCGTACTGAGCCTTTCCATGGGTGCTGTAGGTGGTGTACAGATTACAGAGCAGCACCGCATCTGTATTGATGATATTAATCTGGAAAAGATTGAAGCACCAGCAACTACACCTGCACCAGATGTGCCAACATCTACACCTGCACCAGATGTGCCAGCAGCTACACCAACTCCAGATGTGCCAGCAGCTACACCAACGCCAGGTGCACCGGAAAATCCTGCAGATGGGAACTTGCTTAAGAATGGAGATTTTGCTTCCGGCAAAGATTCTTGGATAGAAGCAATTACAGCTCCTGGCGCTGCAAGTGTTTCCTATGAAGATAAAAAGGCAGTTTTTGATATTACTGATGTTGGAACAGAGGACTGGAATGTACAGTTTAAGCAGGAAGGTATTACTTTGGAAAAGGGCAGTACCTATACTGTAAAGTTTAAGGCAACGTCTACCGCTGCCAGAACGATTAAGCTGGCAATGATGAGTACGGATGGTAAATATACATGGTATGGTGGAGAGGATATTGCATTGGAAGCAGGAAAAGAAAAAGAGGCAACCGTTACATTTACAATGGATGAGGATACGGATACTTCAGCAGCACTGTTCCTTTCCATGGGACAGATTAAGGGGAAGGATACACCACCATCTATTATTACCTTGTCTGATTTTTCTTTAGTAAAAGCACAATAAACATAACGAAAAAATATTTATTAACCTGTAAAATGGCATAGTCATATGTGACTATGCCATTTTTTTAAGATAAGAAGATTAGGAACTGTAAATAATTACTGGGTATTGACTTTTAGGAAAAAGAGTATAAAATAGCATTATATCGATATACTAGTAAACCAGTAGGAAATGTAGAACATAAGGAACAGGAAGGGATTAATTTTTGTGTTAATTCTTTCCTCTTCCAGAGCAGGAGAGAGGAAGATGGATAAACTAATTTATTTGGATAATGCTGCAACAACATCATTAAATGGTGTCGTTCTGGAAGAAATGATGCCTTACCTCAAGGAGAATTATTCGAATCCTTCCAGCATCTATGATTTTGCGCAGAAGGCAAAAAAGGCGGTAGAGGACGCAAGAAGTGTAATTGGTGATGCCCTGAAAGCTAAAGACAGGGAGATTTATTTTACGGGAGGCGGAAGCGAGAGCAATAACTGGGCTTTAAAAGGAGCGGTAGCTGCGTTAAAAGAGAAGGGAAAACATATTATTACTTCAAAAATTGAACACCATGCGATTCTCCATACTTGTGAATATCTGGAGCGTCAGGGATGTGAGGTGACATATCTGGATGTGGACGAAGATGGACTAGTAACGCCAGAAGCGGTAGAAGCTGCCATTCGTCCAGATACGATTTTAATTAGTATTATGTTTGCTAATAATGAAATTGGAACGGTAGAGCCAATTGAAAAGATTGGGGAGATTGCCTCAAAACACAATATTTTATTTCACACAGATGCGGTACAGGCATTTGGCCATATTCCGATTGATGTGGATAAGATGCATATTGATTTATTGAGTGCAAGCGGCCATAAGTTTCATGGGCCAAAAGGAATCGGTTTTCTTTATATAAGAGAAGGCGTTAAGATAGATACTTTGATTCATGGAGGGGCACAGGAGCGGTCACGCCGTGCTGGCACGCACAATGTTCCAGGAATTGTTGGGATTGGCGCTGCGACAAAACTTGCCCAGCAGAAAATGGAAGAGAATACAAAGAAGGAAATAGAAGTCAGGGATTACGCCATTGACAGAATTTTAAAAGAAATTCCATATGCAAGGTTAAATGGGGACAGGACAAAGCGCCTGCCAAATAATATCAATGTATGCTTCCGTTTTATTGAAGGGGAGTCTATGCTGATTATGTTAGACCAGAAGGGGATTTGCGCTTCCAGTGGTTCGGCTTGTACTTCTGGCTCCCTGGATCCGTCCCATGTGCTTCTGGCAATCGGACTTCCGCATGAAATTGCGCATGGCTCTCTGCGTATGACTTTGTCAGAGGAAACGACAAAAGAAGATATGGATTATGTAGTAGACAGCATTAAACAGACAGTGGAACGGCTGCGCAGCATGTCGCCATTGTATGAGGATTTTGTAAAGAAAAATAAATAGTCTGTGGACGGAAGGAGGAAATACCATGTATAGTGAAAAGGTAATGGATCATTTCACAAACCCAAGGAATGTAGGGGAGATAGAGGACGCAAGCGGTGTTGGAACAGTAGGGAATGCAAAATGCGGTGATATTATGCGAATCTACCTGGACATTGACGAAGAGACAAAAGTAATTAAAGATTGTAAATTTAAGACTTTTGGCTGTGGCGCTGCTGTTGCAACCAGCAGTATGGCGACAGAGTTAGTAATGGGAAAGACGATTTATGAGGCATTAGAAGTTACCAATAAAGCGGTTATGGAGGCTTTGGACGGGCTTCCGCCAGTCAAGGTACACTGCTCTTTATTGGCAGAAGAAGCAATCCATGCGGCACTTTGGGATTATGCGGAGAAGCATAATATTAAGATTGAAGGACTGGAGCCGCCAAAAGCGGATATTGGCGATGAATAAGAAGGTTGTAGTTGGAATGTCTGGCGGTGTAGATTCTTCAGTTGCGGCATATCTTTTAAAGGAACAGGGCTATGATGTGATTGGTGTTACAATGGAAATTTGGCAGAAAGAGACAAACGATGTACTGGAGAGGGAGGGCGGCTGCTGTGGGCTGAGTGCAGCAGAGGATGCCAGAAGAGTTGCGGGTGTTCTCGGAATTCCACATTATGTAATGAATTTTCGGGATATTTTTCAGCAAAAAGTCATTGATTACTTTGTACAAGAGTATGAGGCCGGACATACACCCAATCCCTGTATTGCCTGCAACCGATATGTCAAGTGGGAGGCGCTTCTTAACAGGAGCCTGGAAATAGGAGCAGACTATATTGCAACAGGTCACTATGCACGGATTCAGAAGCTCCCAAATGGGCGGTATACGATCCTGCGTTCTCAGTTTGACAGAAAAGACCAGAGCTATGCTTTGTACAATCTGACACAGGAACAGTTGTCCCATACGCTGATGCCAGTAGGGGATTATGAGAAAGAAAAAATCCGGGAGATTGCTGCCAGAAAAGGACTTCCGGTGGCACAAAAACCGGACAGCCAGGATATCTGTTTTGTACCAGATAATGATTATAAGCGGTTTTTAGAGGAAGAGACAGGGGAAAAGCCAAAAGAAGGAAACTTTGTGGATAGGGAAGGAAATGTGCTTGGAAAACATAAAGGAATTACGCATTATACCATTGGGCAGAGAAAAGGGCTGAATCTGGCTTTTGGGTATCCTGTTTTTGTCACAGAGCTGCGCCCGGATACAAATGAGGTGGTGCTTGGCGGGAGCGAAGATGTTTTTACAAAGGAACTTCTGGCAGGACAGATTCATTGTATGGCAGTAGAACATTTTCAGGAAGGGCAGAGGATGCTGGCAAAAATCCGTTATGCCGACAAAGGGCAGATGTGTACCGTAAAAAGAATGGAAAATGACACAATGGTTATCGTATTTGATGAGAAAGTACGTGCTGTTACGCCAGGACAGGCAGTTGTATTCTATCAGGAAGAACTGGTACTTGGCGGTGGGACGATTCTTGGGAAATGTGAATAAAAGAATACAGAAAGAAAAGGGACTGCAGTTTTTGCAATCCCTTTTCCGAATTAATCTTCTTTCTCTTTTGTGTCTACAACTGTGATTTTACATCTGGCTTTTTGGCCATTGGAAATCGTTGCTGTAACATAAGCTTTTCCCGTTTTTTTACCAGTCACTTTGCCTTGTTTGGAAATTGTGGCAACTTTAGGGTTTAGCGACTCAAAAACCGGAACCTCCTCTGAAATACTTGGACGGATAGTATAGGCAAGATTTGCTTTCGTTCCAACCTTTACTTCACGTGAGTTTTGTCGAAATACAATACTTACTGCACGTGGCGTTACACTTACTTTGGCTGTGAGCGTTTTTTGCTCCTTGAAAATAAGGAAGGTTGTTTTTGTGATTTTTACAATAATCTTTGCCGTTCCATAACCGACCCCGGTGTAAGAGCAGGAATTTTCGGATGATTGTTTTACGGTAAGTACGTCAGTATCACTGCTTTTAAAGCTAATATCGCAGTCTTCATCTGTGTTTAAGACTTTTAATGTACAAGTATCTTCCTGCAAAATATTTTTATCATATTTTGAAAGAGAAGCGTTTTCATTAAAAGAGCTTTTGGACTTCCGTGTGAAGTTGTCTGCTGAAACTGACTTTAAAGACGTAAATTCCGGTAAAGCATCCTTTGCGCTGCTTTCTTTTCCTGGCAAAATTGTCAGGGTTGATAATATAGCAGCAAGGAGAAGAAATTTAGGAATATTTTTCATAATCACTCCATTCTGCCAATCAGAGGGGAAGTTTTTTGTAGGTCCGACTGGCGCTTTCTTGTTTATAGTAATGCTACTATATGAACATAGTATAATGATTGATAGTGGCAGAAGAGTGTCAAAAACTTCTTTATTTTGACATAATTTGGTGATATGCTGTATTACAGTGTTTATGTTTACAGCCAGAACGAACACAAATAGGAAAAAGAGAGGAGCCGCACTATGAAGTATGTATTGATTGCAGATGACAATAAAGATATTACAGATATTTTGAAGGTGTATGTCAGAAAAGAGGGATATGAGCCGCTTGTCGCCAAAAATGGAATTGAAGCAGAGCATATGTTTGAAGACTTTTCTCCGATTGCTGTTTTACTGGATGTTATGATGCCTATCAAAGATGGGTATGAGGTGTGTAAAGAAATCCGAAAGCAGTCCAATGTGCCAATTATTTTGATTACAGCACGGGGGGAGGATTTTGATAAAATTATGGGCCTGGATATAGGAGCGGACGATTATATTGTAAAGCCCTTTAGTCCCAGCGAAGTGATGGCGCGTTTGCGGGCAGTTTTAAGGAGACTGCAAAAACCGGAAGATTTGAAGGAAACTGGCAATGTAATACGAATCAGCAATCTGATGGTGAGTTTAGAGGAATATTCTTTTACGGTAAACGGAAAGCATGTGCCGCTGACAAAAAAAGAGATTGAGACGATGTGGACCTTAGCTGGAAACCCCAATAAAGTGTTTACCAGGGATAATCTGTTAGACAGCCTGTGGGGATATGACTATTATGGAGACAGCAGGACTGTAGATTCACATATCAAGCGTCTGCGTGCCAAGTTAGATACGGTGGAACATCCAGATTGGAGTATTAAAACAATCTGGGGTGTCGGTTATAAATTTGAAGTGGCAGAAGAGGACTGATGGAAAATAAAGGGACAGGTCTGTTTTTATGATGCGAAAAAGGGGAAAAAGGTTTCTATTATTAAGATATATCCAGAAAAATGATGTAGTGCTGCGCATTTATACATCTTTTGCGTTTCTGCTGACATTGACCGGAGTATTGATTGGCATTATTTTTATGATGCTTTATGAGAAAAACTATGTTCATTCTTATGTCAGGCTCCTCACAAGCCAGGGAAAGGCGATTTCCAAACGGGTTTCCGGATTTGCTTCAAAAGACAAGGCAGCAGGTTTTGGGAAATATATTAACTATATTGATGAAATGGAGCAGGCGGAAAATACGGATGTATGGGTAGTAACCAATAGGGAGGCGGAAAAGCCGTTAGGAAACGACTATGTGAATGCGCAGATAGAAAAAACAAATTTGTCAGAGGATATGGTTTCGGTAGTTGAGCAGGCGTTTCTTGGCAAAACAACTTCCAGTTCCAGCCATGATAAAGTGTATGGGGGGATGACGACGCTGTGTGTTGCTGTCCCGGTAAAGGACAGACAGACAAAAGAAGTAGTCGGCGCTGTAATTATGGTATCAATGATTGACAGACAGACGATGGGACTTCGGGAAGGAAGATATCTGATTACCTTGAGCGTGATTGCGGCGATTATTTTGTCCTATCTGGTAGCAGTTGTTTTCTCAAGGTTTCTGTCCAGGCCATTGGAGAAGATTGGAAAGCGGATTAGTGCGTTGGCTGGAGGCGATTATACCAGAATCAATGTGAAAAGCCCATATTCCCAGATTGGCATTTTGGAAAAAGCTTTAAATTATTTATCAGGGGAGCTGCAGCGTTCGGCAGTAGAGCGGGAAGAGCTGGAACAGGTAAGAATGGATTTTTTTGCGAATGTTTCCCACGAGCTTCGGACGCCGATTACCGTAATGTGCGGCTATGCAGAAACGCTGGCAGATGGAATTTTAGAGGAACCAGAGCAGATTACGGAACTGTATGGCAGAATGCTGCAGGAATGTAGGGAAATGGAGCGTCTGGTGGGCGATTTGTTCACCTTATCAAAAATGCAGAATCCTGATTTTGAGATTGAAAAAGAGCCTGTCAGCCTGGCGCAGGTTTTTCAGGATGTGATCCGCAGTGGGAAAATGGTTGGAAAAGAAAAGGGTATCCGTATCTCCTTGACGGAGCCAGAGGAAGATCTGTGCCTGATTTTGGGAGATTATGGGCGGTTGCGCCAGATGTTTATGATTATTGTGGACAATGCTGTTAAATTTTCCAAAGAGCAGGGGGAAATTGATGTCGTCATTGAAAAAAAAGAGAGCAGGTATTGCGTTTCCATACGGGATTATGGCGTTGGGATTTCCAAAGAGCAGCTTCCCTTCATTTTTGAAAAGTTCTATACTTCTAAAATGAGGCAGAATGAAAAAGGAACAGGGCTGGGACTGATGATTGCAAAACAGATTGCGCTGCGCCATGGAGGTGATATTCAAGTGGAAAGTGTTGAGAATGAGGGCACAATTTTCCGCTTTGCGTTTGAAGAATGTACCTGTGTAGAAGATTTTATTTGATAAAAATGTAAAGTAGTAAAAATTTCATGCGATTACTAGTTGTAATTTTTGCAAAAAGTGTATATACTAAATATAGACTTAAGAAGACAAAAAACAACTGCCTGGGGTGTTCGATACTCCTGATATTTTGAACCTACACTTTTGAATTGGGATTCCTACATTTTTACGAGGATGTCAAGCCACCAAAGCAGTGGAAGACAGAGACGTGAGTGCGGTTGCCCACCTGGCTGTATGGCTAGGACTCAAAATTCAGGAACCGGCATTTTGGGTTAACTTTAATTCAAAGGCTGCGTTTCAGACGCAGCCTTTTCTTTCTACAGAAAGGAGTAAGTGTTATGAGAAAGTTTAAGAGAGTATTGACAGTATGGCTTGCAGCAGTAATGGTTTTGGCTTGTACAGATACTGCGGCAGCACGGGATAATTATTGGATGGACCATGATGGTTTTGATGGTTATGACGTTCCTGGCGGTTATGATTATAGTGACACAGACAATGACTATTTTTATGATGATATAGATGATGACTATGATTATGATGATATAGATGACGACTATGATTATGATGATATAGATGACG